>JBCCJK010000021.1 GCA_039027815.1 Verrucomicrobiota bacterium | reverse complement strand
CTTCCCCAATCTGACCCGTTTCTACACCCCGGGGGCCGCCCCGCCCGTGGGGTACCTGCTGTGAGTAATACCAATCTGCAGAATTGGCTGGTAGAATGGCCGAGTGGATTTCGGGCCAGACCAAGGCGCGACGAGGGCGCGGTGCAGGCACCGTAACCGAGGAGCAACGCTGGGCTGGCTCCGAAAGACACCGGCTCTCCCTTCCCCGCGCTTCAGCGCCTCTTCCCCACAACACCTTCCCTCCATTCTAACAGTGAATTCTGGAGGTTGGTATTAGCGGCCTGGGAGGGAGCGAGAAGCCGTTGCATTCCTAAGCCTTTCGACAGACAGGGAGGGATGTCCAAGCACCAAGCCACCCTCACCTGGAATCGTGGAGACGCTTCCTTCGCTTACAAGGAATATCCTAGGGAACACGACGTGGATTTCGGACATGGGCAATCGCTGCCCATGACGGCCGCTAAGGAGTATCTCGGCAAGGAAGAGATTCCCGATCCCGAGCAGGCCTTCGTGGCTTCGCTCTCCAGTTGCCACATGCTGACCTTCCTGGCCTTTTGCTCGCTGCAAAAGCTGACGCTCGAAAGCTACACCGATGAGGCGGTGGGGTTTCTCGAGAAGGGCGAAAGCGGCAAGCCGGTCTTAGGCCGCGTGGAGCTGCATCCAAAAACGGTTTTCGCCGAAGGGGTGGAGGTCTCCCGGGAGAAGCTGGAAGAGCTGCATCACAAAGCGCATACGGAGTGCTTTTTGGCGAACTCGGTCAAAACCAAGATTTTGACGGTCTTGGAGGGAGTTTGAAGTTTCCCGTGCCCCCTTGGGAGAAGCGGGAGAAGCGGGAGAAGCGCGAGATCACGCGCCGAGTGAGCCTTCCAGGAGCCGGTCGAGGTAAGTGAGGAAGGCGTTTTGGCGGGTGGGGTAGCTGGCCTTGCGGTCCTTCATCCGGCGTTGGATGAGGCCCCCGGTTTCTTCGGTTCCCGAGCCGAGGAGGAGACTGTCTTCCGAGGGCGTTCGCAGGGCACGGGCGACTTCGGGCGAAGCCAAACTGCTGGCGGTGGCCAGGGGCAGCAGCCGAGCCAACAAAGCGCTGGGGAGAGCGGGCGCTTCCTCGACCGCGGCGCTGAAGGGCAGGCCGCGGAGCCGATGAACCAGCCAGGTGGTCAGGCATTCGGCGCTCCGGGCGGCGTGCACGATTTTGAACTCTCCCCGATGTTCCAGCCAGCCCGCCACCCAGTGGGCGCGGCGGGCATCGCGAAAGTAGCGTTCGCCCTCGACGAGGGCCCCGAGCTTTTGCCGAAAGTCCAGCAGCGAAGTGCGCGCCGGCTCGTCTTGGAGCCAAGCGGCCTCCAGGAGTCCGCCGTCGGGAAGGGTTTCGCACTCGGCTAAGCGCGCGGCCGGGAAGCGGCTCCCAGCCGGGACGTGGCCCGCCAGCAGGAGGACTTCGCAATGGGGATGGGTCAGGGCCCAGGTCAGTTCCTCCGCTTCCGAGGAGTCGGCCTCCGGGAAGTGATCGAGAAGGTAGAGAACCTTGGCGCGAGGGACTTCGATTTCGCTCGGTCGCAGGGCCGGGATGGCTTGCCCTATGGCCTCGGCCAGTTGGCGGCCGCTTTGCTCGACGGAGAATTTTGATTCCAAGACCACTTGGCTCTCGAAGCCGAGGGCGGCGGCGGTGGCCGGTCGCTGAGCCCACTCCAGTAGGGTTTCCGCGATGGTGGCCACCTCGCCCGGGCCGACCAAGCGGCCATTGCGACCGTCCTCCACGGCGTCCGCCAAGTTGCCAGCTCGGGAGGCCAGGATGGGCAGCCCGGCGGCCAGCGCGGTCAAAAGCGGGGAGGGGAGGAGGCCCGGATGATCCTCTTCCAAGTGGACGAAGACGTGCGCCATGGAGAGCGCGTCTTGGTAGGCCGCTTCGTCGACCGGGCCGATGAAGACCTGCTGCGAGAGGCCGAGCTGGGCGGCTTGAGCGCGGAGTTTCTCGCGCTGCGGGCCATCCCCATCCAGCAGGAATTCGAAGGCGATTCCCTGCGCCTGCAAGCGGGCGAGCGCTTCCAGGAGGTCGTGAAAGCGGGTGGCGGGATGGAGATCGCTCTGCGCCAGGAGCACCAAGGCCCCGCCAGGACGATGGGCCGGACTCGCGGCCACCACTCCTTTGCGGTCGACCGCTGGCGGGCACCATTGGCAGCGTCCCGCCAAGCCGAGGGAGCGGGCTTCTTCCACGGCGGCCTCGGTCGGGAGGAAGAGCGGGCGGGCCGCTTGGCCGAGGCGTTGGCGCCAGGCGCTTTCCAGTCGAAACCAGTCTTCCGCCGCGGGAGAGAGGCTGAAGGAGAGGCCGGTCCGGCGGTGAATGGCCAGGGCCACCAGGGCACAAGCGCCGCCTTGGGTGGCGTGAAGATGGCGGACGCGACGGCGAACTAGGCACCGGGCCAGCGCTTCGGCTTGGGCTTCGAGGCGTTGGGGCTGGCGAAGAAATTCGAGGCTGGGTTCGACCAGGACCGGTTTCCCATCGAAGGCGGCTTCCAGCACGCTGGGCGCGGGCAGGTGGAGGACTTCGCTTTCGCGATCGCGGACCGGCTGGCCCGCCAGGGGGGGCACGAGGGAGGCGAAGAGGAGGGAGTGCCCGGATTCTTTCAGCTGCCGGGCCGCTTCCTTCTGGCAATCGCGAAGCGAGGAGGGGAAACGGCTGGTGAGGAAGGCGACGGTGGCCGGCGAGGTCAGGGGCACCCCACGGCCTTAGCGGCAGGCGGGGCGGACTTCAACGAAAGTCCCTCACTCCAGCTCTTTCATGAGGGCCCGGTCGTTTAGGATTTTGTCCCATTCGCGATGGGCGAGGTCGGCCGCTTGGTTGATTTCCAAGATGGCCTGTTGGATGCGGCTGTAGGCACGCACCCCGTCCAGTTCGCGGCGGTGGCGGTGGTAGAGTTGGCCCAAGTCGACCACCGAATCCGCGTAGTCCGAGAGGCGGCGGTCGAGGGAGGGGCGGATGCGCCGGAGGTCGGACAAGGAGTCGGCTACGCCGTCCTCCTGCAAGCCCCCGCCGATTTGGACGGCATCGTCATCGATGGCCTTGGCCAGCTCATTGTGGATGATGGAGAGGCGATTGAGGGAACCGGAGAGACTGAGTTGGTCCGGCGTCCGGCCGAGGCCGTGCAGCAGGAGAAGACGGGCCGAGAGGTGCTGGGGCAGGGCTTGGCAAACTTCCTTCAGGCGGCTCTGCACGTGGGGGTTGCGCAGGAGGTCGGGGTTCTGGTGCTTTTGGAGAACCCTTTGGATTTCCGCGAAGGTGGCCAGGGCTTGGCGGGTGCCTTCGCTCCGCTCGGCCCGGGCGATGTCCCAAGCTTGCTCGAAGTTCTCGAACTCCATGATTTGGATTTCCCAGAGAGGGGCGGCTCCTTGGGTCAGGAGCAGGTCGGAGACATCGATGCGGTTTTCCTGGGGGATGCCCACGATCTGACAGTCTCCTTCGGCCGCGCCTTCGATCTTGGCGCTGACCCCGCCCACCGGCAGGATCATCCCGGTGGCATTCATATCGCCGGTGATGGAGAAGCCGGCGTCGATCTCCTCCCCTGTCAGGAGGGCTTGGAGCAGGAGGCCGCAGGCCACCGCTGCGGAGGGGCCGTCCTTCTCGATCCATTTCTCCTGAAAGCCGATTTCCACGGTGCCCCCCTGCGGCCAACCGTCATGCCGGATGCGGAGGTATTTCACGACCTCGCGGAGGGCGCCGGTCATCATGTCGCCCGTGTCTTGATTGAACTTCACCCGCATGCCGCCCGCGTCCTCCCCGCCCGGCACCCAGGTGGCGTTCATCTGGGAGGAGGAGCCGGTTTGCTCGCCGATTTCGAGGGAGCGGACCAGGAGACCTTTGACTTGGCTCTGCTTTTCCACCAGCTCGACCGACCAGCCGCACGAAAGCCCCCAAAGAGAACTAAAGAAAAAGGCCAGGGAGAACTTCATTGAGGAAAGCCGACTGGAGGGAGGGTGGGCACGAGAGCGGGACGGGAGCGGTGGGAGCAGATAAGCGGCCAAAGCCGGGATTGGCAAGAACGCACGTTTGATCTTTGGAGGGGGCTCCGCTTAAGGTGCCGGGTCCATGGAACGACCCTCGATTGAGACCCGGGAAGAGGTCATGTTTTTTGATACCGACTGCGGGGGCGTCGTGCACAATCTGGCCTACTTGCGGATGATCGAGACGGCCCGCACCCGCCTGGCGACCGAGGCCATGGGGATGAATTTGCGCCAGATGGCCGAGGAGAAGCTGTTTCCCGTCTTGCTGAGCACGGAGGCCAGCTACAAGCGACCGGGGACGCTCGGGGACGGGCTGTTGGTGCGGGGGCGCTTGGCCTCGCTCGAGAGGGTCCGCTTTTGGACCGAGTTTGAATTGCTCCGCCAGCTGGATGAGCAGGTGCTGGTGACTTGCCGCCAATCGCTCGCGCTCGTGCGGATGCCGGAAGGACGTCCCCAGCGCTTGCCCCAGGAATGGACCGAACGCTGGGGAGGGGGCGGCTGATGGGCGAGAAGATTGTCTACTTCGATTTGGAAACCCGCAAACTCCTCAACGATGTGGGAGGATGGGGAAATCGAGACAAGCTCGGCATCTCGGTGGGGGTGAGCTACAGCACCGCCGAGGAGCAATACCACATCTTCCGCCAGGAGGAGGCCGAGGCCCTCGTGCAGCAACTGCTGACCGCCGATTTGGTGGTGGGCTTCAATCACCTGAGCTTCGACTACGGAGTGCTCCAGCCGTTCTCGATTTTGACCCTCGAGGAGCAGACGCGGAATCTCGATCTGATGGTTTCGCTGGAGGAGAAGCTCGGTCACCGCATCAGTCTCGATGCCGTGGCCACTGCCACGCTCGGCTTGAGCAAGGTGGCGGTCGGGACCGAAGCCGTGCTCTGGTGGCGGGACTATGAAAAAACCCAAAAGCCGGAGCCCATGAACAAGATCGCCCACTACTGTGCTTACGACGTCAAGGTGACCAAGGCGGTCCATGAGTTTGGACGTCGCGAGGGGCACATTGTCTATCGCGACAAAGCGGGCCGCGACCAAAGGGTGGAGGTGGCTTGGTGACGACTTTTTTGCTCGACCATCCCCACTCACCTATCTATTAAGCTTCCCCGTGTCCGAGGACCCTTCTAAAGACGATCTCCAACGCTCCTTCGACCAGATTGTGGATCGCTTGGAGAACGGAGAGCTGCCTGTGGCCCGCAAGCGGCGTCGCAAAAAGAAGCGCTCCCTTTCCGGGAGCACCTACGTGGATGCCCGCAATCAGGTCCATGAGTTCGAGAACGGAGGGGAGAGGCCGCTCGAACTGGATTTTGAAAAGGAGGGGCCCCGCGAGCGCCGCGCTCACACGATCCGGCTGAGCCGATCCCTTTTTTTCCTGTGGCTGCTGCTGCCGCCCTCCCTGGGAGTGGCTTTTTTTCTCCTCTCCCTTCAGGCTCCCACCCCCACGAGGGGGCCCGAGCCTCTCGCCGCGGGCTCGGTGAAAGAGACCGCTGAGGGGGACGCGCTTTCCAAGGAGGAGGGGGGAGCGATCCAGGTCGAGCAAGAAGGCCTGCTCGGCTCCGAGGACGTGAGCGAACGCTTTCAGCAAGCAGTGGAGACGGTTCGCAGCTTTTTGGGCGAGCCCATGCTGGAGAAAAAGATCGCCTATCTCCGCAGGACGCCCGGGCTGATGCAGCACGTGGAGCACAGCCAGAACCATCCGATCTTCCGTCTCCGGAGAGCCCAGCAATACGGGCCCCGCTACGCGGTGCAAGAGGGGGTCATTTTGCTGCCGGTGACTTTTCCGGTGATCGGCGAGCGCATCGTGCCGGTGGAGGAGACGATCGAAGGCATGCGCCTGGATTTCGATAGCTTGATCGCCTACAGCGAAGTCTCTTGGCGAAGTTTGCAGCAAGCGCCGCCCGCCGCCCCCGTGCTGCTGCGCGCGCGGGCCGAAGTGGTGGAAATCAAAGAGCGCCAAGGCGAGCTGTCCGAAGAAATGATTCTGGAGTTGCTGCATCCAACCAAAGAAGAGAGCGTGAGGGCGGTTTTGCCCTCGTCGGAGTGGGAAGAGACCTCTGAGCTGGCTCACTTGCGGGAGGAGAAGAAAGTCCAGGTGACCTTGTATGCCCAAGCCCTGAAAGCGCCTCGTGAGGATGGCATCCGGCTGGAGGTGGTGGAACTGGTGACCTTGGGCTGGTTTGTGAAATGAGCAGGAGAGCGGAATGGTCGGGGACAGCGTTCCTGCGCTGGTTGGGAGAACCCTTGCTGGAATCCTGGCGGGATTCTTGGGGCTGGCTGGGACGCCGTTGGCGGGCTTTGGTTCTTTCTCTGCTGCTGGTGGCGGGCTCGGTCATCCTGATGAGCCGGACGGTGGACGGCCCTTGGCTGGAAGCGAGCTTGGTGGAATCGAATGCGGAGCGAAAGAAGATGGCTGAGTCCATCAGCAAGTGGGGGGACTTCCTCTACTACACGCTCGGCTTGGTCACGGCCCTGTTTTTGCTGGCCGCGCTCCGGCGGTCGGCCCACTGGCGACGGGTCGCGGCCACCGTGCTGGTTTCGGCGGTCTTGGCGGGGCTGGTCTGCAATCTTTTCCGAGCGGGGCTGGGTCGACCCCGCCCAAGCGCCCGCGACGATTCGGGCCAGAAAATTCCCGATGGCTTTTATGGGCCGCGATGGAAGCCAGGGAGCGGCCCCGACAACCAATACCTGGGCTTTCCCAGTGCGCACAGTGCGGTGGCGGTGGGAACGGCCGTGCCGCTGGCCATTTTGGCCCCGCCTGTAGGCGTGCCGCTCTTGCTGGTCTCAGCCAGCATCCCGTGGTCGCGCATGGCGCTCAATCGCCACCACCCCAGCGATCTTTTGGCGGGCTGTTACCTCGGAGTGGTCTTTGGGCTGGCGGCCGGTCTTTCCGCAAGAAAACGTCATGCTACGAAGCGCCCCACGTAGGGAGAAGGGATGGCCGAAAACATTTTTGGAGAAGCCCTCGAGCCCTGTGGCTTCGACCCTAAGACGGGATTCTTTCGGGACGGGTATTGCCACACCTGCGGGGAAGACACCGGACAGCACACGGTGTGTGCCGTTCTGACCGCCGAATTTCTCCAGTTCAGTCGGGCACGTGGCAATGATCTCGAGACGCCTCGACCGGAATTTCAGTTTCCGGGGCTGAAGCCGGGCGACCGCTGGTGTCTTTGCCTCGGGCGCTGGATCGAGGCCCGGGAGGCCGGGAAGGCGCCCCAGGTCGTTCCTCGAGCGACCCATCTTTCGGTCCTCGAGTTTCTGGACCGAGAGGAATTGGAGCCTTTTTTCCTTTCGGACGAAGGGTGAGAACGCGTTCTGACCGCCGCTTATACCAACCTCCAGAATTCACTGGTAGAATGGAGGGAAGGGAGGGGCACTTGGCTTTGAACCAGGGGCCAAGAGAGGAGGCCAAGAGAAGCGACTCCGCGGGGGGTCAGGGGCCTTCGGCGTCGCGGAGGTGTTGGAGGAACTGTTCTCGCTCGCGGCGATGACGCTTGGTGGGGCGTTCGCCGCCTTGTTCTTTCGCTCGGCGATGGGCTTCGGCGGCGGCTTCTCGATTTTCTGCTGGAGTGAGGTCCGAGTAGCAGGTGACGGCTTCGGGAGCACCGACCCGTTGGCGGAGGAGTTTTTCGACTCGCAGGTGGAGTTCGAGCGGGCCTTTCGTCAGGCGGAGTTCGTCTCCGATGCGGAGAGGGGTGGCGGGTTTGAGGGCTTTTCCTTGTCGCTTAAGATGGTCCGCCTGGCAGGCTGCGGCTGCCAGGGGGCGGGTTTTGTGGAGGCGGACCGACCAGAGCCAAAGGTCGGCCCGGACGCTGTCGGTGGGTGGGGCGATGCCGGAAGATGCCGGAGGAAATTTCCGGAGGCAAGGCGCGAGTTTCGGCCTAGAGGGGCGGATGCAGTTCACGCTTTTTGGCACGCCCGTGCGGGTGCAACCCATCTTCTGGGTGGTGATCGTGATTTTGGGTCCCATCTGGGCGCTGGATGATCCGGGCGGGTGGAAGTTGATGCTGGTGTGGGTGCCGACGGCCTTTGTCTCCATCCTGGTGCATGAGCTGGGGCATGCCTTTTACTTCCGCAAGGCGGGCGGCCGTCCTTCCATTCTCCTGTATGGCATGGGGGGCTTGGCCACGGCCACGGGGCGCTTCCAACGCCGGGAGCTTCTCTGGATCACGGCGGGGGGACCGCTCTTCGGTTTCGCCCTCGCGGGGATGTTGCTCTTTACCCAGCGCAGCTTGGCCCAATCCGGTCTCGAGCCTTCTCCGCTCTTGGTGGCGTTCTTCGTGTTTGGGATCAATGTGAACGTGTTCTGGACCCTTTTGAATCTGATGCCGATTGAACCACTCGATGGCGGGCAGTTTCTCCGGCATTGGATGCGGGAGGGAAAACAGAAGTTGCGCTCGACGATCGGGGCCGTGACGGCAGGGGGCCTGGCCTTGGCCGGGCTGGCCTTTTACCAGAGTCTTTTGATGGGGGTGCTCTTCGGTTATCTCGCCTGGACGAATTGGCAGGCTCGCGAGGGCGAGTTCCAAAATCCTTGGAATCGCGGGGGCTCAAGCTAGCGGGAGGGGATAGGATTGACTCGGCCATCCCGATCAAGGACACTAGGGTATGCCCAGTCTGCCGACACTCCTGCGCATGGGTGCCTTGGGAGCGATCCTGTGGTCCTTTGGGGTCTGCCTTTTGATTTTTTACGGCGACTACCTGTTTCACCAAATGCCGGATTCACCGCTGCGCCGGTTTGAGTCCGTGGGCAGTCTCTTGGACCTTTTCAATGGGGTGCTCCCGGGCGCGCTCGGGGCGCTCCTGGTGGCGCATCGTTTGCGGGTGGGGCGGGGAGGCGATGGCGATTCTCTTCTTTTTTTGCTGGCCGCTTGGGGGATCGCGCTCTGGGTGGCTTTCAAGGCCTCTGGTCAGATGGCGGAGCTGGACCTGGTGGCCAGTGTTTGGTGGCTATTTTAGCTTATACCAACCTCCAGAATTGGCTGGAAGAATGGAGGGAAGGTGTTGTGGGGAAGAGGCGCTGAAGCGCGTGGAAGGGAGAGCCGGAGTCTTTCGAGCCAGCCTTAGAGCGCGGTGTGCCGGACGGCATTGCAGAGGATGCGGTTGGTGGCATCGCTCTGCTGGAAGTAGTCCATGCCGAGGAGGATGACCCAGCCGCCGTCGAAGGATTGCGCCACGATGGGAGAGGGCCGTTCGGTGGTCCAGGATTCGACTTTGGGGCCGGGCTGGTAAAATTGGGTGGAGTTGGTGGTGCGGAAGGTTTCGCCGATCCCTTCTCCGATCTGATGGCCCCGGGGGGAGAAGGCCACTTCGCTGTTATCCCGACTGCGGGAGATGGTGGTGGCCAGGAGGTCGAGCTGCTCCAAGAGGCCGAGGTGCTTTTGTTGGAGGCCGCAGAAGACGAGGTTTCCCCCGTAGCGGAGGAATTCCTTCAAGGCGGGCTCGAGGTCTTCGTGGAGCACTTCGCGGAGGAAACGTTCGCCATCGACGGATTCCTCCAGGGAGTGGTTGCTGAAGTGCTCGGGCTCGGGGATGACGAGGGCTCGGGATTTGAGGAGCTGTCGGCGAAATTCGTCGTCGAAAAGCCGCTGGTGGTAGACCTGGATTTCCCAGTCCGGCAGGCCTTCGCGGAGAGCCTCGACGGTGTGGCGGGATTCGCCATCCCGGTCGGCGTAGGCGTCCCAGACGAGGATTTGGCGGGAGTCGAAGAGGTTGCCCGCGCTGAAGCTGAGCCCAAGCAATTGCTCCACTGGGACGGCCAGCCGCTCTTGGTTGACGAGGGTGAGATGAATGGCTCGCCCTTGAAGTTCCGGGTTTTGGCCTACGAGGTGGGTGCCGTTGCGGAGGTCGAGGGCGAGGTAGGAGCTGCCGGCGGCCCGCTGGGCGGGGAAGGGGCGAGGGCTGGTTTCGGCGTCCGGGAATTCCCAGAGCTGAACGGCGCTCAGCTGGACTTGGGCGGCCAGGCTTTCGCTTTTGAGCTGGAGGGTCTGGCGGTCGGCCCGCTCGACCTCGCCGGACAATTGGATGCCCCTGGTCAAAAAGAGGGCGTGCTCCCGCGGGCTGGTTTGGAGGGCGCTTCCGTGGTGGGTCAAGGTGTCAGTGCGCTCGAGACGATGGAGCCAGGAGCGGGGAATCTGCAAGGGGCCGAGGTCCTGGGCGTCGAAGAGGAGTTCTTCCGCGTTCAGCTCGATCCACTCGCCCCGCAGTTCACTGAAGTCGCGCAGGGTGAGCGAGAAGGGGGCGGGCGAGTCGTTCGCTTCGTCCGAGAACCGAATTTGGCGGGTCCGGCTGCGGTCGATCGCGACCTGCGTGCCGGGCGAGAGGGCGGGTTGGCAGAGGATGCCCTCGGCGTCGAGGGAGAGCAGCTCGGCTTGGAAGCGATCGCCGTTGGCCAAGCGAATCTCGCAGGAGAGAGGCTGGCTGGCTGGGAGCAGCCAAGGCGTGGCGGGAAGAAGAAAGATTCCCGAGCGGAGAAGAGCGATGGCAAAACCGTGTCTCATCATTCCGGAGATAGTGACGGTGAAGGCGGAGCGGCAGGGTCGGCTGCCGACCTCGTGGGAGAAAGAGCAAGAACCGGGCACAGTCCGCCTTTTCTGCGCGGGCGCTCGGCTTGAATTTCATTGCCAAGCCGAGAGAGAACCGTAAAGATCTGCCCGGTGAGCGTGATTCCCAGATGGGTCTTGGGTCGGCTGCAGCAGGCCGCCCCGACCGATGCGGAGACCGGCGGCCAAGCGGGTCCTTCGGATAATCTCTTGGTCGCGCGGGCGCAAGCGGGCGATTTGCGAGCCTTCGATTCTCTGGTGGAACGCTACCGAGGGAAGATTTACGCCATCATTGTCAACTTGATCAAAGACAGCGCGGAGTCGTGGGACCTGGCGCAGGATGTCTTTCTCAAGGCGTGGAAGGCCTTGCCGAAGTTCGAGGCGCGCTCGCAATTTTACACTTGGCTCTACCGCATCGCCCACAATGTGGTGTATGATTGGATGCGGAAGCGCAAGAGTCGCGGTCCTCACGTGGAAGAGACAGCCATCCGACAAGACAACATCGAGGCCGGAGCCCGCACCGCGCCGCGGGAAGCCATCCAGCCGGATGCCCAGGCCGAGCGCGGGGAACTGCGCGAGCGGCTCGACGCGGCCCTGGCCCAGATTTCGGAGGACCACCGGACCGCCATTTTGCTGAAGGAAGTGCAAGGGCTGAAATACCACGAGATTGCCGACGTAATGGGCTGTTCGATCGGCACGGTCATGTCGCGGCTCTTTTATGCCCGCAAGAAGTTGCAGGAGATTTTGAAGAGAAATGAGGAGTGATCCGTCGGAATCCCCGAGAAAAATCATCATGAGATTGACCGAAGAACAAATGGTCCGTTGGCTGGACGGGGAGTTGTCGGACTCGGAACGGGCTGCGGTCGAGGCGCTGGCTTCGGCCGATCCCGAGCTGCAAGCCTGGAAGCAAAGCGATGACGAGCTGCGTTCGGCGCTCCGAGAGCGTTTTTCGGCTTCCGAGGAACCGGCTTACCCGGATCTTTTCCAGCACCAGCTGCGCCGTCGTCTCGAGGAGGAGGCCACCCGGCCGCGGGGCTGGAAGCAGTGGTTCCAGCGCGTCCATCCTTTTACGCTGCTCGGTTTGCCCTGGGCGGTGGCGGCGGCTTCCCTCATGCTGCTGGCGGTCTTTGTCTTTTCTGACCAGCATCGGGAAAAGATGCCGGTCCTCTCGAGCGTGGCGGCTGCCAGCGCCTACTCTCCCGTGCCGGGGATTTCGGCGGAGGCTTTCTTTTCCCCGACCGCCAATGCCACGGTCATCGTGTTGGATGGCTGGGAGCCGCTGGAAGAGGAGGAGTTGGCAGGGCTGGAGTTCCTCTTTGACGAGGCCGAGGGCGGCCCGCCCAGCGAGAGCGAGGCTTTGGATGAGCTTGCAGTTCTCAGCCTCCCCTATTAAGAACACCAGCCATGAACCGGCGACATGCCCTCTTCTTCGCAGCGACCTTCCTTCTTTTCCCTCTCGGCACTCTCCAGGCGGCCGAGGAGCCGAAGGTTTGGGGAGCGCTGATTTTGGGGGGCGCGGACTTGGCGGTGGCGGGGAGCGATTCCGCGCAATTCCAGGAAATCCGGGGCCGGCTCTCCAAGGAAGCGCAGCTTCGCTTTTCCGAGTATGTTTTGCTCGGCGAAGAAACCCAGGCCGTTCCCAAGGAATTCGATACCTGGGTCGTGCCCTCGAAGGAGATTTTCTTGGAGCTGGATTACAAGGGAAGCGATGCCAGCGGAATGAAGTTCTTCCTCCGCCTCTGGCACAAGGAGACGGTCAAGACCAAGGCGGACGTGGTGCTGACGCCCGACCAGCCTCTTCTGATCCGCGGTCCCCAATGGAAGGGCGGCTACCTGATCTTCGCGCTCGATTTGGTAAACTGAATCCGGCCGACCCCTTGCTCCGGCAGCTTGCGAGGAGGAGGCAGGAAGCGGAAAGGTCGCCCGCCAGGGGAGCGTTCTTTGAAGGGCGCTCTGCGCCCTTTCTTCTGAAACGCCTATGACGACTTGCCGCTTTTTCCTCCTCTGTTTCCTCGGGCTTTCGCTGGGCTCCTTTTCCGGGTGGGCGGCCCCGTCTAAGAACGTGCTCTTTCTGGTGGTGGATGATCTCAATACCTGGCTTTTGGGCGATCCCCAGCGATACACGGGGAGGGTGGTGGCGCCGAACATCCGAAAGTTTGCCCAAAGTGGGGTGCTTTTCCGGCAGGCCTACACCTCGAGTCCCTATTGCTCGCCTTCCCGCACGGCCCTCTTCTCGGGCGTGAGTCCTTGGAAGTCGGGCGTGTATGACAATGCGGCCGTCATGGAAGAGAGCGAGCCTCTCAACCGAGCCACCTCTCTTCCCAAGCTTTTCCAGGAGGCCGGTTACTTCACCGCTTCCTACGGAAAAATCGGGCATGGCTGGCACATGCGGAAGGATTTTGACGGCCAGCTGGGCCACAAGCGCAATCCCGTGCCTCCCGGGGCGCCTTTCTCGCCCGCGGCCCGGGGCGAGAGCGATTGGGGTCCGACCCACCTGGCGGAGGAGGAGATGAATGACACCCGCTACGCCGATCGGGCCATCGAGCAGCTGGCCAGGGAACACCAGCAACCGTTTTTCATCGCCTGCGGTCTCTTTCATCCGCATATGCCATGGTATGTCCCGCAGGAGTATTTCGATCTTTTTCCGCTGGAGGAGGTGGTGGTCCCCGAGCTGTTGGCAGGCGATCTCGAAGACCTTCCGCCCTTGGCCGATCGCGTTTTGACGAAGCGCCGCATCGTGGACGAGATCGTGGCGACTGGGGAGCATCAGAAAGCGGTCCAAGGCTACCTCGCGACGACCGCCTATGCCGACCGGCAGATCGGGAGAGTCTTGCAGGCTTTGGAGGAAAGTCCCTATCTCGATGAGACCATCGTGCTTCTCATGAGCGACCATGGCTTCCACTTGGGGGAGAAAAATCATTGGCAGAAGGCCACGCTCTGGGAAGAGGCCACCCACTGCCTGCTGATGATGCGGGTGCCTGGAATGACCCGCGCGGGCGGCGTCTCGCCGCGTTTTGTCTCCCTGCAAGATCTCTACCCGACCTTGGCCGAGCTGTGCGGCTTGCAGGCCCCCGAGTATGTCGACGGCCGTTCTCTGGTTCCTTTGCTCCACAACCCGGAGGCGGCTTGGGAGAGCACCGCGATGAGCGCGCTCTACGAGCGCTTTCTGGCCTTCCGCACGGAGCGCTTCCGCTACATCCGTTACAGCGAGGAGCAAGAGGAACTCTACGATCTGTCCAAGGATCCCAAGCAATGGACCAATTTGGCGGACAACCCGGAGTATGCCGAGGCCTTGAGAAAGCTGCGCGCCCGGGTGCCTGCTTACAGTGAGATGGCCAAGCCCGTGGCGGTCAAAAAAGGCAAGCGCTGAGCGTTTTGGGCTGGCTCACTCCGGCGGTTGACCGGGAGTTTCAGGAGGATAGGTCAGGCGGAAGTGACCCTCCCGCTGAAGGGCTTGGAGCAGGTGGGTGCGGGCTTCTTCGACCTCGATTTGCTGTTCCAAGAGATCGCTTTCTAGGCGCTCTTTTTGCTCCGCGAGCACTCGTTCCAGCTCCTGGGTCCACCAGGCACCAAAGGCTTGGCCAATGGCCAGCGACATGCGGAAGGCGAGCTGGGGGTCGGGATGGCGGAAGAGGATTTCAAAGTGGCGAGGGGGCGAGGGCAGGAGCCGGATTTCGAGGCGCTGGCGGATTTTCTCTAAGAGGGCCGCGGGCTCGCTCACTCCCCAGGCTTGCGAGAGCTGGACGGCCTGGGCCGCTTGCAGGAGTCGAGAATCCGTCTGAAGGGCGGTCAGCAGTTCTTCTTCGGTGGCGGGCACGCCTTGGCGTTCCAGGAGGGCAGGGGCCGGGGGTTCCGGCACTTCCAAGACGGTTCGGGCTTGGTGATCCAGTGGATCGCACTGGCAGAGAAGAAAGAGGCTGCCGAGCGAGAGGGAGAGCGCGCGATGCGGGGGCATGGGGCAAAAGGGGGAGGAAGACGCGAGCCAGCCCAGGCGGCGGCTGGAGGTCAAAGGTTTTTGACGGTCGGGAGGGTGCCTTGTTCGGTTTCTTGCTTGAGGCGGAGTTGGCCGCAGGCGGCGTCGATGTCATGGCCCTTTTCTCGCCGGAGGGTCACGGCCACACCGGATTCGGCCACCAGGTCGCGAAAGGCGTTTTGGCGGGCTTCGCTGGGTCGGACCCAGGGAAGACCTTCCACGGTGTTGTAGGGGATGAGATTGATCTTGGCTTGGAGGGCGCGGGCTCTTTTTGCCAGGAGGGCGGCTTGTTCGAGGCTGTCGTTGACTTGGTCGATCAAGATGTATTCGAAGGTGAGGCGCTGCTTTTTGTGCTCCCGCCAGTGGTGGAGGGCGTTGAAGAGCACCTCGATGGGGTAGCGTCGATTGATCGGCATGATTTGGTCGCGCACTGCATCGTTGGCCCCGTGGAGCGAGATGGCGAGGCGGATCTGCAAGGGGACGGTGGCCAGCTTCTTGATCTGGGGGGCGAGGCCGCTCGTGCTGACGGTCATGTGGCGCGCGCCCAGATTGACCCCCCAGTCGGCGTTCAAGATGTGGAGGGCCTTGGTGAGTTGGCTCAGGTTGGCGAGCGGCTCGCCCATGCCCATGAAGACGAGGTTGTCCACCCGGTGGCCGCTTTCTTTTTCGGCCGCCAGGACCTGTTCCACGATTTCTCCGGCGTCGAGGTTGCGGGTGAATCCAGCCAGCCCGGAGGCGCAAAAACGGCAGCCGTAGGCGCAGCCCACCTGAGAGCTGACGCAAAGGGTGCGGCGATCCGAGCGCTCGCCATAAAGCGCGGGCGAGGCCGGGATGAGAACGGTTTCGATGTAGCGGCCGTCGTGCAGCCGGAAGAGGAACTTGCGGGTGGTGTCAGCGGACCCTTGGGCTTGGACGAGGTCGAGGGAGCCGAGGGCGAATTCCCGCCAGAGTTTTTCGCGCAGACCCTTCCCGAGGTTCGACATTTCGGCCGGGGCCAAGACGCGATGACGGTAGAGCCACTCCAGGATTTGCTTGGCTCGGAAGGCCGGTTCCTGGGCCGAACGCAGCCAGGCCCGCAACTCGTCCGGCAGCATGCCTGTGAGAAAGGTCATGGCTTATGCAAGGCGGGTGGGTGGTCTCGGGTCACGTTCCAAAAATGTCCTTGGCAAGCTACCCGCCCGACGCCAGGAATATGCCCGATGCGCGCCTACCAAATCTTCGCCGCCCTGCCAGGTGATCTCGCCGATGAGATCCTGACCTTTTTCCGTCACGAAGACCGGGACACCTACCGGGCCGCGCTCCTCACCCTCTGCCAGCAGCGTCGGCTGCGCCCGGTCTTCATCCAGCGCAAGCCGGCCACCGAGCAGATGGCTTGGATTCGGAAGTATCTCCAAATCGTGGCCAATGATTCCATGGCGGAAACCGTCCTCCAGACCTGGTTCCTGAAGGATCGCCAAGATCTTTTGAAAGTCTTTTTGGATGGAGTGGGAATCGAACATGATGGCAAGGGCGCGGTCGAGAATCTTCCCGAGGCGCTTGATGAGGAAAAGCTTTCCCAAGCAGTCGACCAGCTCTTTGCCGACTACCCACCGGCGGAAGTGTCAGCTTACCTCTACCTTTTCAATCTGCAACGAAGCACGGGCTGGGAAGAGCTTTCCCAACTTCTGAAATCGGATCCCCGAGTCCATCCCAGTGGCCAAGGCCAAGAGGTGGCCTCACTGGAGAAGGCGCCCGTCGAGGAGGTCGCTCAGTCGGAAGAGCCCCCGCCCGCCAAAAAAGCGGCCAAGAAGAAAGCCGTGAAGAAGAAGGCCGCCAAAAAAAAGGCAGCCAAGAAGAAGACCTCCTGAGCTGGCGGGTCAGGGAAGAAGGGCTGGTTTGGCTTCCTGGATCGTGAAGAGGACAGGAAGCGGGCGTCCCTGGGGAGCGCTTATACCGAGCTGGAGAATTGGCTGGTAGAATGGCCGAGTGGATTTCGGGCCAGACCAAGGCACGACGAGGGCGCGGTGCAGGCACCGTAACCGAGGAGCAACGCTGGGCTGGCTCGAAAGACACCGGCTCTCCCTTCCCCGCGCTTCAGCGCCTCTTCCCCACAACACCTTCCCTCCATTCTAACAGTGAATTCTGGATGTTGGTATTAGCGGAAGTAGTGCCGAAGGGCTTCGACCACGCCCAGGCCGGCGCCCCGGGAGGCCACGAATCCTCCATGAGCGGTCACTTGGTGGCGGACTTCGGAGACGGCGTTGCCAGGGCAGGCGATCATGCCGGCGCAGTCGGGGTGGAGCATGGTAAGGTCGTTGTGGTTGTCTCCCACGGCAAAGACGCGTTCGGTGGGAACCTCTAGGAGCGACGCCAAGTGGGAGAGGGTGCTGCCCTTGTTGTAAGCGCGGTGGGCGATGCGGAGGTAGATGGAGTTGCGCTCGTAGTGCAGCTCCGGGTGCTCTGTTTTGAAGCCATCGAGGTAAGCGACGATCCCATCCATTTCCTCATCGGAGCGGGCCACGATGCCAGCGGGTTCGTCTTTTTCCTCGATGTAGCTGGCCCCGGTTTCGCTTTCGATGAATTTGCGGACCTTTTTGAGGGATTTGCGGATCGATTTGAAGAAGACTCGGTGGGCTTTCTCGCAGCGTTCATTCCAGGGGCCCAAGGGGACCCAGCGATGAAAGCGCCCCGGCTGGTAGAGTTCGCGTTCTTTCACGATGAGGAAGTCGGGCAAGCGGCGGAGGCCGTGGTCCGCCATGCCTTGGAGGCAGTGGAAGAGCCCGCGTCCGGTGTTGATGGCCCAGCGGGCATTTTGCTCGCGGAGTGCGTCCATGATTTCGAGAAACTCGTCCACGATGAGCGGGCTGAACTCTTCGTGCACGAGGGTGCCATCGAAGTCGAAAGCGAGCAGGCAGGACGGCGGGGGCGGGGGCGAAGAACTCATTTCGGAAACGCTTTGGCCAAGGCCTCACCGCAGCACCGCTAGCCAATGCACGAGAGTGGCGGCCAGAGCAAGGGAGAAGGCCACTTGGAAGAACAAGCAGAAGCGAATCTGGCGGGGGTCGCCGCCACGATCGCGAAAACGTCGCAGCAGGCTATCCATCCCCGCAAAGAGCGAGCAGAGGACGGCCGGGGTGAGGGCGGCGAGGTCGGGGAGTTCGGCAAAGAGCCGGGCATCCCAACCGGCCAAGGCATTCTGCCAGGCGAAGGCGCCCACCGTGAAGAGGAGGATCGAGCCCATCTCGGCGGCGTGTCGTTGCCGCGGCAGTTGGCTGCTGGGTTGGTGTCGTTTCACCAAGACCGCGGTGGCCAGGAGCGCGGCCAGGAGCAGGCCGAGATGGAGTCCTCGCCAAGGCACCTGGCGCAAGCTGGCCTCCCAATCAGAAGCCTCGCCCCAGCCCTTGAAAATCTCCCAGCTGCCTGCGGCCAAGCGACTCCCGATGGCGAGGGGGTTTTCCTGGGTCAGAAGGTGGCGGAGACCGCTTGCTTCTACTTTTTCCTCTGTGCGAGCGGCGGCCACCTGCTCGGGATGGCTGGTCCAGCGGCAAGCGCCTCGCTCATGAGCAAAGGGACTCCCGAGGGTGGTTTGCGCGAAGTCGAGACGGGGGCCGATCGCGAGAAAGAAGGCCAACAAAAGAAAGGCCGAGCCAATCAAGTGATTCTGCCAGCTCCACGGCCCGGCCCGCCTGGGGGAGGCGGTGGCCGAGGGGGGCTTCACGACAGCTTGCAAAAAGCGAAGATTGCTCACGAGGAAGAAGGTCCCGAGCAGCGGAGTGATGAGCGGGTAGGCCAGCCAGCTGAGACCGGCCAGAAAGCCCAAAAGCAGATGCATCCCGAGGGTGTTGTGTTTGAGCGTTTCGACCGCCGTCAACCAGGTCAAGAGCAGCAGGAGTCCGAAGAGGAGTTGAGGATCGAAGCGGAGGCTGGCGGGGAGGACGAAGAGCAGGGCGAGCGAGATGATGAGGTTGGCTGTGCTGAGAGGCGCTTTCCCGCGGCCGATGAGAAAGAGCGTGAAGAGCACTAGAAAGCTGTAACCGAGGGCGCGATTGAAAGCCCGGCCCTGCTCCAGGGGCAACTCCGGCCCCAAGCGGGCGGCTAGCCAGGGCCAGAGCGGATTGGAATAGCCATCGCTGCGGTGAGGGGTCCATTCCCTGAGAGAACGGGTCAGCCCGGAGCGGACTTCCAGGGCGCGCGATTGGTGGGTCTGCTGGAGGAAGTAGGCTTCGGCGGGGGAAGCCTTTTCGGGCACAAGCGCCGATTGCATGCGGTCGGCCAGGCCAAAATACATCCCCGAAAAGCCGGCTAGGAAAAGCAGGAGGAATCTCCTGCGTCGACGAAGATTCGCTCGCACCGAGGGAGGGGCCGGCGGTGGGTTTTCCAAAGCGGGGGAGTCGAGCATGAAAAGGCACCCTCCCTCCGGCCTTCCGAGGCCACAAGGATTTTGCGTCTTTTCGGCCGCCACGCGGAAGATCCTCTCTCGCCATCACGTAAAAAGGCCGATGGTTTCCCGACTTCTTTTGGTCCTCTGGCTTTCGGCTGTAGCCGAGGTCGGGGCCGATTTGCGCCTGCCCGCCATTTGGTCGGACCGCATGGTGCTGCAACACGGCGGGCAAGCCGTCATGCGTGGTTGGGCCAAGCCGGCCTCCCAGGTGGTGGTCAAGGCTTCTTGGGCGGAGGCCCCGTTGGCGCGAGTGCCAGCCGATGCCGAGGGGCGCTGGGCAGCCCGCTTTTCCCTGCCCGAGGCCTACGGCGGCCCTCACCAAGTTACGGTGCAGAGCGGAAAGGAATCCCTCGTCCTGCGCGAGGTCTTGATTGGCGAGGTCTGGCTCTGTGCCGGCCAAAGCAATATGCGCTGGCCCATGAAGAAACTGCCCAGCCACCGAGGAGTGCTCTCGCAGGCCCAGGACCCCCAGTTACGGCTCTTCGGCATCCCCCAGGTCGCGGCCACCCGCCTGCATGAGGATTTTGGCGGAGAATGGTTGAAAACCCGCCCCGAGACCTTGGCGCATTTCAGTGCGGTGGCCTACTACTTCGGGAAACGCCTGCGGGAGGAGCTGGGCGTGCCGGTCGGTCTGGTCCGGAGTGCTTGGGGGGGAACGCCCGCCGAAGCCTGGGTCAGCAGCGAGGGCCTGGCGGGCTTCCCGGAATTCCAAGAGCGCATCCAGCGGATTTTGGAGACACCTGATGATTGGCATGCGCTCAAGCAAGAAATGAAGTCGCCCCACCGGGAACCGACCGTGCTTTTCAATGGCATGATCGCCCCCCTGCGCGGCTTGCCTTTCGAAGGGGTTCTCTGGTATCAGGGAGAATCCAATGTGGGCCGGGCCGAACAATACGAGCGTCTCTTCCCGGCCTTGATTCGCGACTGGAGACGCTATTTCGCGAGCGAGGAACTGGCCTTCTACTTCGTGCAGCTCGCCCCCTATCGCTATCAAGGGGACAGTCTCCGGGAGAGCGCTCTCTTGCGCGAGGCGCAGGGGGCGGCCTTGGCGTTGCCGGCGACCGGCATGGCCGTCGCCCTGGACCTAGGGGAGCGAAAAGAAATCCATCCGAAGGGCAAGGACGTGGTGGGCCAGCGCCTGGCTGGCCTCGCCTTGGCCAACAATTATGGGAGAGCCTTGGCCGCCGAGAGCCCGCGGCTCGATCGCCATGAGGTGGAAGGGGAATCGATGCGGTTGTTCTTTCAGCACGCGGACCAGGGCTTGGTCGCTTCGAGCGGGGGCTTGGCTCGCTTTGAGGTGGCGGGGGAGGATCGTGCCTTCCACCCGGCCGAGGCGGAGTTGGACGGTTCCACCGTCTTGGTCCGAAGCGGGAAGGTGGCCCAGCCCGTGGCGGTCCGCTATGCCTTCACCAACTGGACCGAGGCCACCCTGTTCAACCAAGCGGGCCTGCCAGCGCCGTCTTTCCGAACGGACGATTGGCCGGAGTGAGCAGCGCGTTTCTCGCGGGAAAGCCGGTGGACATTTTCGGTCCCAGAGTCAATCATCGACCTCCATGCTGACCATCCGCAAGATGACGAAAGCGGTCGGGGGACGGACCCTCTTCCAGAACGCCGACTTCACCCTGAACTGGGGGGAGCGCTTTGCCTTGGTCGGCCCGAATGGCGCGGGGAAATCGACCCTCTTTCGCATGATTTTGGGCCAAGACCAGGCGGACGAAGGCGAAATCGAGCGCGATGAGTATGCCCTGACCGGGAGCTTGGAACAGGAGGCGGGCGACGCCGGAGACGAGAGCATCTTGGAAATCGCCATGGGCATCAACCCGGAAATGGCCAAGCTCCTCCGCATCATCCATCGGCACGAAAAGGCCGGCACCACTGGCGATCCCGAATTCGCTCAGGCGCAGGACGAATTCGATGCCCAGAACGGCTACCAATTGGAGCCCAAAGCCAAGCGCATGCTGGGCGGCCTTGGCTTTCAGCAAGGCGACTTTGATCGCCCGGCCGCTGAGTTTTCCGGCGGTTGGGTCATGCGGGCCTACCTGGCCCGCTTGCTGGTGCTGGAGCCGGATCTCCTCATGCTGGACGAGCCGACCAACCACCTCGACCTCATGACGCTCCTCTGGTTCCAGCGGCACCTGCAAAATTATGGGGGCGCCATCTTGGTCATTTCTCACGACCGGGACTTCATGAACGCGGTCGCCGAAAACATCGTGGAGATCGACGAACAGCAGCTCATCCCCTACCAAGGCGACTACTCCGCCTACGAAGAACAGCGAGAAGCCCGCTACGAGCAAAAAGTCAAAGCCTACCGCAACCAACAAAAGGAAATCGAGCGGGTGCAGGAATTCATCGATCAATTTCGTTCCGTCTCCTCCAAAGCCTCCCAAGTGCAGAGCCGGGTCAAGCAGCTCGAAAAAATGGACAAGCTGCCCAAACCCATCGCCACCCGCAAAGTCTTCAAATTCAACTTTCCCCAGCCCCAACGCAGCAACCAGAAAGTCATCGAGCTCCGGGGCTTGCACCAAGCCTACGGCGACAAGAAAATCTACCAAGGGCTCGATCTAGTGGTGGAGCGAGGCGAGCGAACGGCCCTAGTGGGCCCCAATGGAGCCGGGAAGTCCACCCTCATCAAGCTCCTGGCAGGCGCGCTCGCATTCCAAAAAGGAGAGCGCGAGTGCGGCTACCTCACCAAGATCGGCTACTTTAGCCAGCACCGCTCCGAAAACCTCCAGGACAACAACACCGTCCTAGAAGAAGTCATCGCCTCGAATGCCGAAATGCGGGAAGACGAAATCCGCTCCGTCCTCGGCTCCTTTCTCTTTCGGCGGGCCGACGTCCACAAAAAGATCCGAGTGCTCTCCGGTGGCGAGAAAAGCCGGCTCAACCTCGTGAAATTTCTCGTCGATCCCCCGAACCTTCTCCTAATGGACGAGCCCACCACCCACCTGGACATCCTCTCAGTGGACGCCCTCGTGCAAGCGCTCAAGGCCTACCAAGGCACGCTCCTCTTCATCTCCCACGACGTTCACTTCATCCGCTCCCTGGCCGATCACGTCCTCCACATCAATGAAGGCCAAGTGACCCGTTATGTGGGCGGCTACGACTACTTCCTGGAAAAGTCTGGCCTCAACGACGATCGCTCTGCTGTGACCGCGGGGTAAGTTCAGGGTTCGGGTTTCGGGAAGGTGGCTATTCTCCCACTGGATCCGGTAGCTGGAGCGCTGGTTTTTAGGCTCATCCAGCAGCGCCCAGCCCCGAGAATCGGGGATTTCACGCAAATCCAGGAAAAGCGTCCAGCGCTCGACCAAAGGAAAGCGCCGAAATGCTAGTTTTTTATTGATTGCGAACGAGATAGGTCCTACTCCTAAGAGTCCCTTACTCAATCCCATGAAGCCACTCCCTCTTCTTCTCGGACTGTCCCTCACTGCAAACTCCTTGGTGGTGGGGCAGGAAAACAGCTCTTACTCGGACCCGGTCGGCTACCACTCCATCGACTTTCAAGGTGGTTCTGACACCGGATTTTCTCTCCCACTCTTTCGTGATCGAGTGGAGCAAGGCCTCATCCAAAGCGTCGACGCGGGCACCAGCACCATCACGGTCAACTTCACCATGACCGCCGATGAGTACGTCTATCAAGTCGGCTCCCAGACGGACACTTATTTTGTCTTGGTTTGCGATGGCACCAAAGAAGGCGGCTTTTACACCGTGACCGACAACGGCACCGACACCCTCACCATCGACATGGCAGGCGACGGCACCGTCAGCGATCTCGACGGAGCCACCATTAAGGTGTTTCCTTATTGGACCTTGGGGACCCTGTTTCCTAATGGAGAAGGAGTTGTAAAAACAACGGACCCCTTTTCCATTCAGTCTGTTGTGTTTTTCACCAATCAGAGCGCTACTGGCGTCAACTTACCGTTCCCTTTGAGTTACCTCTACTTCGACTCTTCGAATGACTCGCAAGACGGTTGGTATTCGTCGGCGAATTTCGTACCCGGTGCTGTGGTAAATGATACGATTTTGAGTCCCGATACCTATTTCGTTGTAAGAAACCCGGCTGGAGCGAACAGTTCAGTTACCTTGACGGGGGAAGTTCTCATCGATTCCCTGAGAACTCCTGTCAACAAACCATCGTCGACCGAAGCCCAGGACATTTATATTGGAGTTCCTTACCCCGTTGCGGTGAGTGCGCCCGAAACAGATCTTCTCGAGTCAGGGGCCTTTACGGCAACGACTGACCCTTTTACCATTCAAGATGTTGTTTTCGTTTTTGATAACGGCACCATCGACGTGAATAAGCCGTTCCTCGAAAGCTACCTCTATTTTGACTCCTCGGATGACGCTCAAGACGGCTGGTATTCGACCTCAAACTTTGTGCCGGGAGCATCGGTAGATGATCAGAAGATTTTTTCCTCCGCCACCGGTTTGGTAGTGCGCAAGCCGGCCGGCTCGCCCCAAGGAACTACCTTCTGGATTTTCAACTCCCCCTACACCGCGCAATAACAAAATTTCTTACCGAGAAATGAAAAACCTACCTTCTTTGAAAGTAATCCTGGCAAGCGTCTTAGGGCTTTTGGCAAGCATTTCGACTGGCCACGCGATTGTGGTAGCTGCCAGCGGGACCATCGCCAATCCCACTGATTCAGATGGCGGTTTGGACCTCATAAACTCCACCTATGCCGCCCTTTTTATCGATACTTTGGGAGATGGACTCGAACTAAGTCCAGGGACTTTCACGACTGACGAGCTGATTGGCGATGATTTTTTGGTCGCGTTCGGGGTGTCCGAAACCGGGTTTGGCGGTCCACAGATTGTATTTGCTGATACGCCGGTGGATTTGGACTTGGCTCCCGATGCAGGGGACCAATACTACGTGGCGTGGTTTATCGGCCAGACTGGAACGACGCCCACCACGATTACTTTGGCTGAGGGCGATCCTTTTGGCTTCGACCGATCAGCAGATTGGATCCTTCCGTCTCTAGGCAACACTGGGCCAACGACCTCGGCTGCCTCCCCTTTCGGCTTTGCTACCGTCATCCCCGAGCCCTCGACTTCACTGCTCTCTGCTCTTGCTGTTTTCGGCCTGATCGCTCGCCGTCGTCGCTAGATTACGCTACCGAATTTTTCTTTTTCAGAAAAGGCCGGGCCATGCCCGGCCTTTTTTGTGCCTTCAACCGTCAAGCAGCCATCGAAAATCCGCAATCCCTACCCTCCCACGTCCACCTTTTCCGGTGTCAGCTCGATGAAGTGACGCCAACTGAGGGCGGGCTCCGCGCTCGAGAGGGTGCCGGCGAAGGGGCGGCTTTTGGGCGCTTTCGGCTTGTTGATGGGGAACATCTGGGCCTCAGCCGGGAGCTTGTTGGCCTTGCGGGTATTGCACGGCACGCAGGAGGTGACTAGGTTTTCCCAAGTGGTCTTGCCCCCCTTGTCCCGCGGATGGACGTGGTCCAGATTCAACTGCTTGGCGTCGAACTGCTGCCCGCAATACTGGCACTTGTATTCGTCCCGCTGGAAGATGTTTTGCCGGGTGAACTTGACTTCCTTGCGCGGGAGCCGGTCGAAAAAGGAAAGCACGATGATTTCGGGCACCGCGTAGTCCGCCCGGGGGCTGGAGATGACGGGGCCTCCCAGGCCGCCCTTCTCGGAGAACTCCAGCCACGAATCACAATCGTGGGTGTAAAAGTTGTTTTCCTGGTCCACTCTCACCACCTGGGCATGGCCCAAGAGGAGCAGGACAAAGGCTCGTCTTGCGGTGCAAGTGTTGACCGGTTGCCAAAGTCGGTTCAGCACGAGGACCGAACTGTTGAGGTTCGATTTCACGTGAATGTCGGGCTGCCAAGAGCCTAGGCAGCGGCCTCTTCGGGGCAAGGAAAATTCACGAGTTTGCCTTACGGCGCCCCCGCCTGCCTCCCGCCTTGCGAAAAAGGAGCGGCTGGTTACCTTGCCCATCCGCCAACCCCCCCTTTTTTGATGCTCCCTTTCCGCTTTTCTCTCGTGGTGGCCCTGTGGCTGGGCTGCTTGGCCTGGGCGTCGCAGGCCAAGGCCGTCGATCCCGCTGACCTCTATCTCCAAGGCTACCTCATGATGCTGGACGGCCGCAAGCTGGAGCGGGCCGGGGAATTGGAGGGCGCTTTGGAGAAAATGAAGGATGCGAGCGAGATTTTCGATGGCATCGCCCACGATTTCCCTGAGTGGCGGCGCAACACCATTGTTTTTCGCAGGAAGCGGATCCGAGACGAGACGCTCGACCTGTTTGATCGAGTGGCGGCCATCCGAGCGGCCGCGCGCCAGACTGAGGAGGAGCCCTCCGAGCCGCCGCTGATCGACTTGGAGCGGCCCGAGCTCGAGAGGGAGGGACCTGACTTGGCCATCAGCCGGGAAATGATGGCGCGCATTGCTCGCTACGAGGAGACCGTGGGCCGTCAGGACAAGAAGATTCGCTCGCTCGAGGACGATCTCCAATTTCGCACCAATCAGCTGGAGCTGGCTCGCAAGCGCGTGCAGGAGGCGGAACGGGACAACGCGGCGCTCAAGGGCCGCTTGGATCGGACCCGCCTCGATCTGCAAAATCTCCAGACCAGCGCCCAGGATGAGGTCCAGGAGTTGAAGGACCAGTTGGCCGCGGCCGAGGCCCGCAGTGCCCAGGCTCTCGCCGCCCTGGAGGAGGGCCTGGCTTCTCTTTCGGCCGAGCTGGGAGAGGAACGGGCCGGGGAACTGGCCGCCCTCCGCCAGGAGCACCAGGCTGAGGTGGCCGCACTGCGCCAAGCGCATGCTCAGGAGTTGGCCACGGTGCGGGAGGCCCATGCGGCCGAGACGGCGGTTTTCCAAGAGCGGGTGGCGGCGCTCGAGGGCGAACTGACCCTGTCGCGCACCCAGATGGAAGCGGCCTTGGCGAAGTCCCAAGCGCTCGCGAATGATCTGAGCCAAGCCCAGGGAACGATCGTCCTTTTGCAGAAGGAGAAATCGAGGCTGGAAACCCAGCGGGACGAAATGGCCATGATGCTGAACATCCGGAGCGATGAAGAAGCCATCGCCAAGCTGACCCTAGAAAACGGCCGTCTTCTGAGCGAGTTGGCGGCGGCCAATGAGCGGATCCATATTCTGGAGAGCCAAGAGCGGGAGCGGAGTCGCTCCCAGGAGGCTCTCGCGCAGCAAAAAGACGCCTTGGGCGAGCAGGTCGAAGAGCTGGCCGCTACGAAGGCCGAGCTGCAAGCCGAGCTAGAACGGGAAGCGGAGGCCAAGCGGCAAGCCCTCGCCAGCGTCATGGCGGAGGGGGACGAGGCCCAGGAGGCAGCCCTGGCCCGAGCAGCGGCCGAGGCGGAAGCCCTGCGGGAAGAGGAGCTGGCGGCGCTGCGTTTGGAGCTGGCCACCATCCGGAAGGATCTGTTGGCGGTGACCCAAGAGAACGCGGCTTACGATCTGCGCGTGGATCAGCTGATGGGCGAACTCGAGGACACGCGCATGGCCTTGGAGGAAGCCTCGGTCGAGATCGACGACACCCAGGCGCAGGAGGAGAACCGGCTCTTGCGAAAAATCATCCTCAAGCAGCTCCGCCAACAGGCCATTCGCCAAAACCAGCGCCAACTGGTTTTGGAGGAGCTCAATCGACTCCAGATCGATTCCAAGACGCTCATTGGGAATGTCGAGCGGATGGCGGGCGATCCCCTGGAGCTGAGCGACGCCGAGAAAAGCCTTTTCCAAGAGAACCCCGAGCTGCTTTCGCTGGCGGAGGGCGGGGGCAATGCCCTCGCGGTGGTGGCGGATGCCAAGGCGGAGCGGGCGGACCTTCGCAAGAAACTCCGGGACGAGGCGGCCGTGCAAGAGCAGTTGGCCAAGTTCGAGGCGGCGGCCGAGGATGATTTCTCAGCCGGACGCCTGGCGCGGGCCGCGCGCTCTTACAAACTCATCCTCCAGATCGTGCCCGAGGATGTGAAAGCCATTTCCAATCTCGGGGTGATTTACCTCAAGCAGGAGAAGTTCGCGGAGGCGGAGATCCAGTTCAAGAAGGCCCTGGTCTACCGGGATGACAGCGCCTTCGCCCACTTGCACCTCGGGATCGCCCTCTGGAGCCAAGGATTTCTCGAGCCGGCCATGGACGCGGCCGAGGTGGCGGCCCGTCTTTCGCCCCGGAATGCCCGGGTCTGGGAGGCTCTCGGCCAGATGCAGGCGGAATTTGGCAACACCCGGGAGGCGGAAGAAGCCTTTCTGGAAGCGATCCATCTGGAGCCCGCCGAGCCCTACGCCCATTTCAATCTGGCCGTGCTCTACTCCCAACCCGATCTCCGAGATCGGGAAAAAGCGGGCTTCCACTATCTGGAGGCCATCACGCACGGCTTGGAGCGCGATCCTAGCCTGGAGGCATTTCTCGAGCAGGGCTAATACCAGCCAACTCTGCAGCTTGGTATAGGCCAAAGTTGACCGGCTTTCCTCCAGGCACCGCTTGAGGCACCGTTCCTCCAAGCACCGTTCCGCTGGCTTATCCAGTGGCTTGGTATAGGGCAGAGGGGTGAGAACGCTTCGCCCCCCCGCCCTCCTGCTGCTGTCCTACTGGCTGCTAGCGGCCTGCGCCCCCGAGCCTCCTTCCAAAGAAGGATCGCCCGAAGAGCGGCTTGAGGGGCTGCAACGGGAGAACGATCGCTTCCGCCAACAGTTGCAAGACATGGAAGAGCGCCTGGAAACCCTCGATCGAGCGGCGGAGGAGATCCGGCGCTTGCAGCAGGAGAACGAGGCGCTCCAGCAAGAGTTCGATGCCTATCGCCAAGAGTTCCGGGTGTCCTTCCGCCAGCGCTTGCAAGAGGGGGGCGTGGTCGAGAGCGTGGTGCTGCGCGATGGCCAAGTGCTGGAGCAGGTGGTCGCCAAGCGTCTCCTCCCGGATGGCTTGCTCGTGCAGCACTCCATCGGGGTGGCCAAGGTGCCCTTTGCGAGGTTGCCCTTGGTCTGGCAAGAGGCCTTCAACGTGCGTCGCTAGAGAGAAAGGCTTCCAAGAAAGGCAGGAAGCTTTCGGCGGCGGTCGAGCCGACCTCGAGCACGTCTTGGTGGTCGAGCGCTTCCGGCTTCATCCCGGCCCCATAATTGGTCAGGCAAGAGAAGGCGGCCACTTCCAAGCCGAGGGCTCTCGCTTGGATGGCTTCCAAAACGGTCGACATGCCCACGGCATCCGCCCCCCAGCTACGATACATGCGGATCTCTGCCGGGGTCTCATACTGTGGTCCCGGGAGACTCGCGTAGACCCCTTCCCGCAAGAGCAAGCCGCAGGCGCGCGCTGCCTGCTCGGCGCGGGCGCGGAGGGAGGGGGCGTAGACCTCGGTCAGGTCCTGGAAATGAGGGCCGCCGCTCAGGGGGCTGGCCCCGGTCAGGTTCAAATGGTCGCTCAGCATCATCCATTGGCCGGGGGCCCACTCGGGGCGGAGGCAGCCGGCGGCGTTCGTCAGAAGCAAGCGTTTCACCCCCATCTCGGCCAGGGCGCGGACGGCCGCGGTCACGTCCCGCGCCGAGTGGCCTTCATAGAGATGGCAGCGACCTTGGGCGATCACGAGACGCTCCCCCTCTCTTTCGCAGAGGAGGAAGCGGCCCTGGTGGCCGGGGACCCGCGATTCCGGGATTTCGGGGAATTCGGAAAAGGGGCGACTCTCGACCAGCTGAAACGCTTCGGCCACCGGCCCGAGTCCGGAGCCGAGGACCAGTCCCCAAGTTGGCTTGGCTTGCATGGCAAACAGGATACCCCGGTCGTGGGGATGGCGAGGGGGAATCCTGGGAATTGCAGCGCGGGCCAAGCGGAGTAGGCTTCGACATGCTCACCCCTTCGGGTCGTCTTTCGATTCCCGCTTACGCCATGGCCTTGGCGCAGGTGGCTTGCCTGCGCTCGGAGGATCCGTTCCGGAAGGTGGGGGCGGCGGCTTTGGACCATGCCAATCGGGTCATCGGGACAGCCTACAACGGGCTGGCCCCGGGCTTTGAGGTCTCGGAGGGCTTTTGGGACGATCGCGACCAACGTCGCAAGTACATGCTGCACGCCGAGGTCAATCTCTGCTCCCTGTTCAAGCGGGGCGACGCCCGCCTCATCGCCGTCACCACCAAGCCTTGCACTTCCTGCATGCAGATGATCTGCGCCTACGGGGTGAAGGAGGTCTACTACCGAGACGAGTATGGGGTGAGCGAGGCGGATGACTTGGCGGCGCTCTACGGCGTGACCTTGCAACAGATCTCGGACTACCCGCATGTGGATTTGGACGAGCGCTAGGCGCGCCCAGGGCCGCTCGCTCACGCGGGGGGAGCGGCCTCTGTCAGCAAGCTCTGGGCGAGGGCGCGGGAGGTCTCGCTCGCGCCGCCCAGCATGCGGGCCAGTTCTTCGATGCGGGCCTCGCCCGCGATTGGTTCCAGGGCGGAGGCGGCTCGGTCCTGGATAAGAAGTTTGCGGACCACGAAGTGGGATTGGGCGGCCGCGGCCACTTGGGGAAAGTGGGTGATGGCGATCACTTGATGGCGGGCTGCCAAGTGGGCCATCTTTTGGCCCACGGCCTTCGCGATTTCGCCGCCCACATTGGCATCGATCTCGTCAAAGACCAGCAGCGGGGTTTCATCCTGCTCGGCGAGCGCGCTTTTCACGGCCAGCATGACCCGGGAAATTTCTCCGCTACTGGCGACCTGTCGGAGGGGCTTGGCGGGCTCGCCCGGGTTGGGGGCGAAGTGGAATTCGGAGTCCTCGGCGCCTTGGGGGCCGGGCTGGGAGCGGCGGACGAGGGCCACCGCGAAGTCGGCTTTCAGAAAACCCAATTCGCTGAGATGGCCGGCGATGTCTTTGGCCAAGCGGGGGGCCGCAGCTCTTCGTTTGGCGCTTAGGATGGCGGCTTGGTCCTCGAGAGCGGCCCGCGCGCTCCGGAGGGTGGCCTCTCGCTCAGCGAGCGATTCTTCCCGATTCTCCATTTGCGAAAGCTTGGCGGAGAGCGCTTGGCCCCGGGCCATCACGTCGTCGAGGGCCGGGCCATATTTCCGCTTCAGGCCCTCCAGCAGATCGAGTCGCTCCGCGAGGCGAGATTCCTCGGCCGGGTCCAGCTCCAGGCCCTCGGCGTAGTGGCGCAGGGAGCTGTCCAATTCCCGGAGTTCGAGAGCGGCTCCTTCCAAGCCCCCGCAGAGTTCGGCCGTCTGGGGATCGAGCTTTTCCAAGTCTCGGCAGAGGCGCTGGAGTTCGGCCAGTTGATTGAGGAGGCTGTCATCGTGTTCGGAGAGCAGACCCGTGGCTTGGGCGGCCGCCTCCAAGAGGCGGGAGGCATTGGAGACGCGCCGATAGCGTTCTTCGATCTCTTGGTCTTCCCCGGGCTGGAGTTGGGCGGCCTCGATTTCGCTCCCTTGGTGGCGGAGGAGTTCCAGCTCGGCCAGGCCGGCGGCCTCCCTCTGGCGAAGGCTCTCGTAAGCCTCCTGCGCCTCTTTCCAAGTGGTGTAGGCGCGCTGGTAGGCGGCCCTTTCCCGGCTGGCCCGGGCGTAGGCATCGAGCATTTCCAACTGCCGTTCGGGGGAAAAGAGGGATTGGTGGTCGTGGGGGCCGTGGAGGTCGATCAAGCGCCCGCCAAGCGAGCGAAGGGTGGCTAAGGTGGTGGCGGCGTCATTGAGAAATTGCCGATTGCCGCTCTGGGAAATGACCCGGCGGACCAGGAGCTGTCCGTCTTCGCAGGGCGGGAGACCCGCTTCTTCCAGGAGGGCATTCACTCCGCTGGCATCAGGCAACTGGAAGATGGCCTGCACGGTGCACTCCTTCTCACCCGTGCGGATGCTGCCTTTGTCGGCCCGTTCGCCGAGAACCAACTTGAGCCCGCCCACGATCATGGACTTCCCGGCCCCCGTCTCCCCGGTCACCGCCACCAGACCCGAGCCCAGCTCCCAGCGTAGCTCTTCCACGAGGGCGAGGTGACGGAGGGAGAGCGCGGTCAGCATGAGGTGAATCGAGGCTTGCCCGGGAGGGCCTGGGGCTGATTATGCCGTCGTGCGGGGGGGATTCAACTGATGGACCTGGAATTGGTGTTGCTAGGGACGGGGACCTCGGTCGGGGTGCCCGTTTTGGGCTGCCAGTGCCCCACCTGCCTCTCGTCCGACCCGCGGGACCGGCGCACCCGTTCGGCCGCCTGGGTCCGCACGCCGGAGTGTTCCTTCGTCATCGATACCGGTCCGGATTTGAAGGAGCAGTGCCTGCGCGAGGGCGTGGGCGAAGTGAACGCAGCCCTCTACACCCACTCCCACACCGACCACACGGTGGGCTTCGATGATTTGCGGCCTTTTTGCTTCCGGCGGGAGACGCGCTTTCCGGTCTACGGCAGCGGCCGGACCCTCCGGGCCCTCGAGCGGATGTTTCCCTGGGCCTTCGACGCCGAGATGCGACCCGGCTACGTCCGCGTGACCTCGCACGTGGTGGAGGACGCCTTCACGCTTGGGAAAACCCGGATCACGCCCATTCCCATGGAGCACGGGAGCGAGCAAGCCTACGGCTACCGCTTCGACCGGGAGGGCTGCGCGCCCTTGGCCTACCTCACTGACTGCAAGCGCGTGCTGCCAAAGGGCCTCGAGCGCTTGGCGGGGGTGGAGCTGGCGGTGGTGGATGCCCTCCGCGAGAAGCCCCACCCGACCCACATGAATTTCGACGAAGCGGCCGATTTGGTCCGCCTCTTGAAGGTGCGCCGTGCTTGGTTCACCCATTTGACCCATGATCTAACGCACGACGAGGTCTCCGCGCGGGTGCCCGAGCAAGTCGAGCCCGCCTACGATGGCCTGCGCATCCAACCATGATCGCCTTTTTCTTTCGTTCTTTGCTTTGGCTGGCAAGCGGCTTCCTCTTGGCGGGGGCGGCCGGGGCGGCCCCTTTGCCTCCGGAGCAGGTCTCCATTCCCGAGAGAAGCGTGGTCATCGTCTACAACCAAAATCTGGCCGAGAGCCGGGTCTTGGCCGAGTATTATGCGGAGAAACGGAAGATCCCTCACGAGCAGTTGGTGGCGCTCGACTGCTCCCAGGGCGAGACCATCTCCCGCCGGGAGTTCCGCGAGACCATTGAAAGTCCCTTGCGAGAGACCTTCACCCGGGAGGGCTGGTGGAGGCTGGCGGACACTGGGGAGCAAGGCATCCAAGCCACTCGAAATCGCATCCGGCTCCTGGTGCTGATGCGAGGCGTGCCCCTCCGGATCAAGCGAGAGGTTTCCCCGGAATTGCGCGAGACGATCGCGGCGGCCAAGGCGGCCGGCCAAACGCCGCCCAAGGAGCCTCTCAATGAAGCCAGCGTCGATTCTGAACTGGCTCTCCTAGGGGTGTTCGCCGCGCCCGCGGAGGGCTTTGTGAAGAATCCCTTCTTTGAAAAAGACGAGTCCTTTCTCAAGCTCCCGGTGGCCGGAATGCTGCTGGTGGGGCGCTTGGACGGACCCAGCGCCAAGGGGGTCATCCGCATGATCGATGAGGCTCTGGCGGCCGAGGAGGGGGGGCTGTGGGGGCGGGCTTGGTTGGATGTCGGCGGGCCCCATAAGAAGGGGGATGTCTGGATCGAGGAGATCGCCCAGCGAAATCGGCTCGAAGGGATGCCGGTCTTTCTCGATCGCAACCGGGCCACCTACCCCAAGCAGTTTCCCATGCGGGACGCTGCCCTCTACTACGGCTGGTACACCACCCACCGGAACGGCCCGCTCCTCTCGCCGGATTGGCGTTTCAAGCCGGGGGCGGTGGCCATTCACATTCACTCCTTCAGTGGGGCCACGGTTCGCCAAGCCAACAAGCATTGGGCGGGGCCGATCCTAGCCAAGGGGGCGGCCGCCACGGTCGGGAACGTCTGGGAGCCCTACCTCGAGATGACCAATTACCTTCACGTTTTCAATGATCGGCTCCTGAAAGGCTACAGCTTGATCGAGGCCTCTGCCATGTCGGTTCCGGTTTTGTCCTGGATGAACGTGACCTTGGGCGATCCGCTCTACCGACCTTTTGCGAAATGGCACGTCCTGACGAGCGAGGTCTTCAGTGGCTCCCAGGACAAGGCCTATCGCTTGGCCCGCTTGGACGCCAAACAGTCCGAAGGCCAGGGGTGGAAGGCGCTCCAGAAGCGGGTGGCGGAGACGGCCCGGACCATTGGGAGTGGCGATCTTTTCGAGGCCGTCGCGGGTTGGGAGCTGCTGGAGGCGGCCCCGGATGGCGAGCTGATCCTGCGCAATCTCTTGCAAGCCCGCGCCCGCTGGGACGATCCCGCGGATCGGCTGCGGGTGGATTTGATGGAGGGCGATTGGTTGCGGCGGCAGGGCAAGACGGCCGAAGCGGGGTCCTTTCTCGGCCAAGTGCGCTCTCGCTATGCCGAGGTGCCCGAGGTTTCGGCGCTCGACGAGTGGCTGGGACAGCTGACGCCCCAGGAAGAGTGAGTGGGGCGCGGTATGCGGACTTTCTTCGGCAGACGGCGGCCGAGGAACGGGTGCAGGAGGGCGAGACTTGGCGTTCCCGGACGGAGTTGGAGTTGCAGTCGCTCTGGTTCTCCGGCCAGTTTGGCCGGGAGTTCCAAGATGAGGAGGGTCGCTCGATCCGGCTGATCCAGGCGGGTTTTTGGAATCGGGAAAGCGGGCCGGATTTTGAGCACGCCGCCATTGAGGTGGAGGGAGAGCGACGGGTGGGCGCGATCGAAGTCGATAAGGTGGCCCGCGATTGGGAGCACCACGGGCACGGGGTCAATCCGGCCTTCGAGGAGGTGGTGCTCCACGTTTTTTTTGGTCGCACGGAGGGTCCCCGATTTTTCACACGGACCCGCTCCCATCGAGAAGTCCCCCAGCTCTGCTTGAGTGAACTCCCGAGCGCGGGAGAAAAAGGCTGGGCCGCCGAAGCCCTGCCGGGGCGCTGTGTCCGCTCCCTGGAAGCGCTCTCGGAAAAGGCATTGGAGGAGCTTTTGCGCAGTGCGGCCCAGTTCCGGGCGGAGAACAAAGCGCGGCGCTTTCTACGAACGGCCACCCTCCAGGGCGAGGAACAGGCTTGGTTCGAAGCGCTCGCGGAAAGCCTGGGCTACGCGGCCAACGCCGTGCCCTTGCGGATCCTGGCCCAGCGTTGCCCGCTCGCTCTTCTGAGAGAAGAACCGGCCTCGGTGGAGGCGCGCTTGTATGGAGAGGCAGGCTTTCTGGACCTAGAGGGCTATGAACGGGCGCGGGGTGAAACCCGCGCTTACCTCCGGGGCCTATGGGAGGAGTGGTGGAGTCGGCGAGAGGAAGCGGCCCGCCGCCTCCGGCTGCCGTGGGCCTTGCGGGGTTCGCGACCCGCCAATCACCCGCATCGAAGAATCGCCGCCCTAGCGCTGGTGGCGGGCGCTTGGAGCGAGTGGCGAGGCCTCTGGAGCACGGAGGCTCCCCGAGAAGTGGCCCGAAAACTGGGGGCCTTGGAGCATGAGTTTTGGTCGCACCACTTCACCCTCTCCGCCCAGGCCTTTTCTCGTCCCACCGCGCTCATTGGCCCGGCTCGGGCGCGCGATTTCCTGGGAAACTTTCTTTTGCCGGTCCGGTGGGTCCGCCAGGAGATCGCTTGGAGCGAAATGGAGCAGTTGCCTCCCGCGTCCCTTTCCAAGCCCCTGCGACGGGTGGCGGTCCGCCTCTTTGGCTCGGCGGAAAAAGCGCGTAGTTGGGACAGGCGTTTCTGGCAGCAGCAAGCGCTCCTCCAGATCTACCAAGATTTCTGCCTCCAGGATGCCAGCGGCTGCGCCCGTTGCGCCTTTCCGGAGCAGGCAGCGGGGTGGGGTTCTCTCTGATCCGGGGACCGGATCAGGGTTTCAGGTTTCAGGTGCTTGGCCGTTCTTCCAATTGTTGGGGTCGCTTGGTATAATGACTGCGGGCACCCAATGCGACTCTCTTATGCCGAATCCGAAGACCGATCCTGAAGCCGAGTTGGAATCCATCCGTCGCTGGGTCCATGCCATGGATTCCCAGTTTCGCTTTCCCGGCATGAAGCGGGGGGTGGGGTGGGATGCTCTCATTGGGTTGCTGCCGGGGGTGGGGGATGTGGCTTCTTTGGCGATTTCTGCTTGGCTGACCAAGCGGATGGCGGCCTTCGAGCTGCCCGCCGAACTGAAGGCCAAAATGGTAGCCAATATTTTGCTGGATGCGGCCACGGGGATCGTCCCGCTCGCAGGGGATTTGCTGGATGTGGTCTTTCGCGCCAATCGCCGGAATCTGAAGCTCTTGGAGGCGTTTCTCGCAGCGCCATGAAATTTCTTTTCTCACTGGCTCTCCTGGCCTTTCCCCTCTTTCCCCTCTTTCCCCTAACGGGCTGGGCGGGGGACGGGTCGGCCGGCCTGCCCGAGGAGAGCGCCCAAATCATCCTGGTGGCAGCCGAACAATCTCGGGCCACGGTGTTTCTTTTGGAAAGAGGCAGGGGTGGTTGGCAGCAGGTCTTGGCTTCCATGCCGGCCCGAATCGGGAAAAACGGTTTGGCGGCTGGCCTCGGCCTCCACCCGCGGCCGGGCGAGAAGGGCTTGAAGGTGGAAGGCGATGGCAAGACCCCGACTGGCATTTTCGAGATTCCGGCGGTTTGGGGGTATGCCGCGAGTGTCCCCACCCGGATGCCTTACCGCCAGGTGACGAGCCGGGATCTCTGGGTCGAGGATGTGGACTCGGTCCATTATAACCGTCATTTGCGGCTGCCCCATGAGCCGGCCTCCGATTGGGAGCGGAAGGCCCAGATGCGGCAGAACGATTTGGCCCACGCGCTGAAAATCGAGATCGCTCACAACACCCGCCCCCATCCAGAAAAGGGCAAGGGCAGCGCCATCTTCATGCACATTTGGCGTCGCCAAGGGCAAGCTGCCACCGCGGGCTGCGTGGTGGTGAGTGAGGGACACTTGCGGAGGATCGTCGCTTGGCTTCGTCCCGAGAGTCGTCCCGTCCAGTGGGTGGTGGCCGCCGAGCGCTTGCCCGAGCTACGGCGGGCCTTGCGCTGGGGTGACGCCGGAGGCAAGGAGGATCCACGAGAGAGATGAGGAAGGGAAACACGCCGCTGCCTGTCCAACTGCTCCTCTTTCCGAGCGAGGGATTGACCTGCGCCGATGTGCTGGCGCCGGTGGAGAGAGACGTGGCGGTCCAGGTGCTGGCAGAGTATTACGGCCACCAGCACTTCGATCCGAATGGGGCGGAGTTCTGGGATTTGACCCAGTCTGTTTCTTCTGGCCTGGATGGCGAGGATTTGCGCGAGATTTCTGTGATGGAGTTGGCCTTCCGGCCAGAGCCCCATCGCTCCCGCAAAGCCATCCTGGTCGATAATGGGACTCTTGAGATCACGGGGAAGTATTACGGGCTCCTGCTGGAAGGCCAGGTTCCGACTCGGGTCTTCGTCGATCGCAGGGAGGCCTTTGCCTGGCTCGGGAAGAAAGACCCGCTCGAGCATCCCGACTTGCCAGCCATTGCCATCGTCTGATCCGGCCCCCCCGCGGCTTCGAGGTTGCTTCTTTCTCTGGGCTTTCCTAAGCTGACCGGTGGTTACGCAAATATTGACGCATCCCGGCGGGGCGCACAAAGACGAGTTGCTGGCGTGCAGTCTTTTGATGGCCAAGCACCGCGTGCCGGTCGTGAGGCGGGAGCCGACCGAGGCCGATTTGGCCGATGAGTCCGGCTATGTCATCGACGTAGGCGGCCAGCATGCGCCGGCCCAGCGAAATTTCGATCACCACCAATTCCCGCGGGAATTCCCCCCGGTTTGCGCGCTCTCGCTGGTGCTCCAACACCTCGGCCTGTATGAAGAAGCCAAGCGCTGTTGCGATTGGCTGGAGACGGCCGAGTGGTTTGATGCCCGGGGACCGCGAGCGACCGCGGAGTGGCTTGGCGTGGAGCGGGAGGCCTTGGGCCGGCTGAATTCCCCGCTCGATGTCACCCTCCTGCGCCGCTTCGCAGCTTGCGAGCAACTGGAGCCGGGCGAGCCACTCTACGAGGTGCTCGCGATGGTGGGAGAAGACTTGCTCGGTTACGTGGAGGGCATGCGGGATCGGGTGGCGGCCCTCCGGGAGCAGGCTGAGTTCTGGAGCATCGCCCCCGAGGAGGGTGATCCTTTCGAGGTCCTTTTTGTGCCCCGAAGCGAGCCCTTGCCCGAGGAGCCGGGCGCGGGCGTCGGCCGCTTTGTGGAGCAGGCGGGCAAGCTGGAAGCGGTCGCGGGCACGGTCTATGCCGACCGGCGGGGAGCAGGCTATGCGCTTTCCCGCTTCAACGATGACGAGCGGCTCGAGTTCACCCGCATCGCGCAGGAGCCGGATGTCCACTTCGCGCATGCGCGGGGGTTTGTGGCCAAGACTTCGGCCACCGATCCCGGGCGTTTGCGGGATTTGCTGGCGCAGAGTTGGCGGGGGCGTTGAGACGCTTGCCCGAGTCTTCCCAACTTTAGCAAAAGGGGCGAAAGGGGCCGGAGCTAGTAGCGATCGAGGTCGAGGTAGGGATGCCGTCGGCTCAGGAATTCGGCGTCCGAGCGCGGGCGATGGCGCGCCCGATGGTCCATGACAGGCTGGGGAGGGCCGCTGGGCCGGGCGATTTTTTTCTTCTTCTCTTTGGCAGGCGGGTGGGGTCGAGGGTCTTTGCGAACAATCCGTTCTCTGCGCAAGCGCCTCTCCACGGGGTGCTGTTCGGCGTAGCCCACCGGTGGGGCGATCCGGGGATGGACGGGAGCGGGGCCGTAGTGGCCGAGCGGCGGCGCACCGTGCCCTGCGTGCCGAGAGACTCCGTAGTCGGAGTAGGTGCAGGAGGCGAGGCCGAGGAGAGGGAGGGCGATCAGGATGGGGAAGCGTTTCATAGGCAGGCGCTGGATCCTTGGAGAGGACGCGGCAGGGGGAGGGTTCATTCAAGGTCCTGGGAAGAGAAAGTCGAGAGTCGTCCACGATCCCGCCTTGAGCGGAGGGCGGGGGCGGTGGTAGGCTCCCGCCATGAAATCCGCGCTTTGCCCACTGGTAGGCCTTTTCTGTTCTTTGGCCGCGGTGGCTCCGGGCGAGACGCTGCAAGTAGGCACCAAGGAGGCGCCGCCCTTCGCCTTACAAAGCCCGGACGGGGAGTGGCGGGGCTTGGCCATTGATCTCTGGAAGGAGGTCAGTGAGGAGTTGGGCTACGAGATCGTTTTCCAGGAGCGAACGCTGCCTGAGATGCTCGCTGGCGTGGAGTCGGGAGAATTGGATGTGGCGGTGGGTGCTCTCACCATCAGCGCCCAGCGCGAGCAGGCCATGGATTTTAGTCATCCCTTTTTCTCGACCGGATTGGGCATCGCGACGCCCGCGCGGGAGCAACCGGGTTGGTTGCAAGTGTTGCTGGGGTTTTTCTCTTTCGATTTCTTGAAGGCCATCCTGGCTCTGGTGGCGGTGCTGCTGGCGGCGGGGGCGGCCGTTTGGCTTTTTGAGCGGAAGAGAAACCCCGAGCAGTTTGGGGGAGTCCCCAGGAAAGGCTTGGGCGAGAGTTTTTGGTGGTCGGCCGTGACCATGACGACGGTGGGCTATGGAGACAAGGCGCCTGTCACGTTGGGGGGCCGGGTGGTGGCGCTCATTTGGATGTTTCTCAGCATCATTATCATTTCCGGTTTCACGGCCTCGATCGCCTCTTCGCTCACGGTCCGGCAGTTTGATTCCGCCATTCGCGGGCCGCAAGATCTGGGGCGTTTCGCGGTGGCCACGGTGGCGGCCTCCACCAGCGAGAGCTACCTCCGGGAAAAGGGGGTTCGCTTTCGGGCCTTTGCCACCTTGGAAGAGGCCATGGAAGCGGTCGGCGAGGGCGAGGCCGATTGCGCGGTTTTCGACGCGCCCATGCTGCGCTATCTGGTGCAGGAATCCTTCGCCGGCCAACTCAAGGTCCTCCCGCAAACCTTTTACCGCCAGGATTACGGCTTTGCGCTCGCGGCGGGGTCGGTCCGCCGGGAGGAGGTCAATAGCGTTTTGCTGGACCGGATCGCCGGCCCTTGGTGGGCGGGCGTGCAGGAGCGTTACCTGGGCGGCGAGTGAGGGCGAGGGATGAGGCCAGGGCGGCGGTTTGTCGCGCCAAGTTAGAGGGTCTCCAGCTTCCCCACTTGGCGGCCGAGATCACGGTGGAGTGGAATGCCCGCCTCCGCAGTACGGCCGGGCGGGCCTGGCTGCGGGACAAGCGGATTGAACTCAATCCTGGCCTTCGAACCTTGGGGGAAGAAGAGGTCGAGCGCACCCTTTTGCACGAGTTGGCGCATTTGGTGGCGACGGCCCGAGCGGGGCGGAGGCGGATTGCGCCCCACGGCCCGGAGTGGCGGCAGGCCTGCGCCGACCTGGGGATCGCGGGCGAGGCGCGGACCCATCGACTGGACTTGCCCCGGAGGCGGCAAGCTCGCCGGCATCGCTACCGCTGTCTGGGGTGCCAGGCGGTGGTGGCGCGGGCGCGGCGCTTTGCGCAGGAAGTGGCCTGCCGGGCTTGTTGCCAGCGGTATGCGGGAGGGCGCTTTGATCGACGCTTTCTTCTTCATCCGATTGAAGAAAGCGATGTTTGACAGCGTTTCTCAAGGCAGACAGCCTAGCGATCATGAAGCGAACCTTCCCGAGTTTTCTCGCCTTGGCCCTCTTGGGCTGCTCCCCTCTTTCCACCACTGCCCAAAATATGATTCCCGCTCCCGACGACGTGGCCGCTGTTCCTGAAGACGCTGACCGCTCTGAATCTGGCCTGGCTTGGAAGGTCTTGCAAGAGGGCACCGGGGAAGGCAAGCCGGGCCCGCGCGATTCGGTCACGGTCCACTACACGGGGTGGACCACCGATGGGAAGATGTTCGATAGCTCGGTCGCGCGGGGAGAGACCATCAGCTTCCCGCTCAATGGGGTGATCGCCGGGTGGACCGAAGGCCTCCAGCTGATGGTGGTGGGCGAGAAACGCCGTTTCTGGATTCCGGCCGCCCTGGGCTATGGAGAGAATCCCGGCGGAGGGCGTCCCGGGGGGATGCTGGTCTTCGATGTCGAACTCTTTGAAATCGAGGCCGCTCCCGAGCTCCCCCCAACCCCCGAGGATGTGGCGGCGGTGCCCGAAGGGGCCGAGAGTTCGGCCTCGGGGCTGGCTTGGACGGTGCTGGCAGCCGGGGAGGGCGAAGCCCGGCCCGAACCCACTTCCCTGGTCAAGGTGCATTACAGCGGCTGGACGACTGATGGGCAACTCTTCGATAGCTCCGTGCTGCGGGGTGAGCCGGCCACCTTTCCGCTCAACCGGGTGATCAAGGGTTGGACGGAAGGGGTCCAGCTGATGACGGCTGGGGAGAAGCGCCGCTTCTGGATTCCGGCCGAACTCGCCTACGGTGACAACCCGCGCCCGGGCGCTCCTCAGGGAATGCTCGTCTTCGATGTCGAGCTGCTGGAGATCGTCCGCTAGGCGGGCGGGGGCGTAATGGTTTCCCGGACCGATGGAAAACAAAGACCGCCTTCGGGAGCACTACCTTCACAAGCTGCGTGAGGAGGGCCAAGCCCCTGCTTCGGTCTATCGTTTCTGCCAAGAACTCGGCTTGAGCGAGCGCGATTTCTTTTCTCATTTCGCCTCTTTTGAGGCCATCGAGCAGGGGTTCTGGAGGGAGACCGTAACCGGGGTGCTGGACGCGGTGCGCGCGGGCGAGGAGTGGGATTCTTTCGATGCCCGCCAAAAGCTCCTGACGTTTTTGTATGCCTTCACCGAGAAGTCCCTCGATTTTCGCTCTCTCCTGCTGCTGCGCTTTCAGGAAGTGTCGGTTTTCAAGAAGCTCGGCGTGAGCCGTGGCATGGAGGAAGCTTTCAAAGACTTTGCGAGGGAGATTTTGGAGCAGGGGCGGGAGAGCGGGGAGGTGGCCCGTCGCGGTCGCTTGAATGCCCTCCAGCCAGAGGCGCTCTATGTCTTGTTTCGCGCGGTCATGGATTACCATCTCAAGGACACCAGCGAGGGCTACGAGCGCACCGATGCCTTCATCGAAAAGGCGGTCACGCTGGGCTTTGATTTGCTGCGCACGCAGGTCATTGATTCGACCTTTGACTTGGCGCGCTTTCTCTTTGCGCGCCGCTCCGTGACTGCCTGAAGCGATGGAGGAGCAGGACCGCATGCGCACTACGCGCCTCGGCCGGATGGCGTCGCTCGCTGGGACCGGCGCCAAGGTGGGCTTCAATTACCTCAAGCACTACGGGCGGAAATCGCTCACCGGAGAGACGGATCGCCGCCCCTTGGACGAGGCGAATGCGGACGCGGTTTACAAGACTTTCAGCCAACTGAAAGGCGGGCCCCTCAAGCTGGCTCAGATGCTCAGCATCGATAAAAATCTTTTGCCGGAGGCCTACGCCTCCCAGTTTGCCAAGGCCCAGTATTCCGCTCCGCCGCTTTCCTACCCGCTGGTGGTGCGGACTTTTCAGCGGGAGTTTGGGAAAGCACCGACCGAGCTTTTCGATACCTTTTCCCGCCAGGCGGTCCGCGGCGCGTCCATCGGGCAGGTCCACCGGGCGACCAAGGACGGCCGCTCCTACGCCGTGAAGGTCCAGTATCCGGGGGTGGCCGAGAGCTTGCGGAGCGATTTGGGGGTGGTGAAACCGATCGCCCTCCAGATCCTCGGCCTGCGGGAGGCGGATGTCAGGGAGTACTTTCGGGAGGTGGAGGAGCGGCTCTTGGAGGAGACCGATTACGAGCGCGAGCTGGAGCAGTCGATCGCCTTGTCCCAAGCCAGCCGTGGTCTAGCCGTCCGCTTCCCCGAATACCATCGGGAGCTTTCCGGCCGCCGGGTGCTGGCGATGGATTGGGTGGAGGGCGATCCGCTGGATGTCTACGCGGATTCCCAGCCCCCCGAGGCGGAGCGGGACCGGGTCGGCCAGGCGCTCTGGGATTTTTACCACTTTCAAATTCATGAGCTGAGGCAATTTCACGCCGATCCCCACCCCGGGAACTTTTTGGTCCAAGACGGGCAACTCTGGGTCCTGGATTTTGGCTGCACCAAGGAGATCCCAGAGGCCTATTATGAGAAGCATTTCCGCTTTCTCGACCCGGCGCTCTTGGACGACCAGCAACTCATGACCGAAGCGCTGGTGGACTTGGGCGCGATCCTTGCGAGCGATCCACCGGAGGAGCGGGAGCGGATGGCGGCGCTTTGTCGGGAGTCCGTCCTGCTACTGGGGCAGCCTTTTCGGGAGGGCCATTTCGATTTCGGGGCGCCGGAGTATATGGAGCAGATTTACGCCATCGGCGAAGCCAATAGCAAGAACCGGGAGCTGCGCAGTCTGCGGGGGGCGCGCGGTTCGGCCGATTCGGTTTACATCAATCGCGCTTACTTCGGACTCTACAGCTTGCTGGTGCGCTTGCGGTCTCACGTCACCACGGAGCTGCCCGATTGGCTGCGGCCGGTGCGGCCGGCGGAAGTCGCTTGATGCCGATCCAGCTCGGCGGAAGTTGGAGGCCCATGCGGTTCTTCTTTTTTCTGCCTGCGCTGGCTTGTCTCTCGGCTGGGAGCGGGTGCCGTGAGCGGAGTCGGGAGGTGGATGAGCGTTCGCTCGATCTTTCCGGCGCTTGGGAGGTCCAGCTCGATCCCAAGGATTTCGGCGTGGATCTGGAGTGGATGAGGAAGCCCTTCGGCGAGGTGGTCTCCCTTCCCGGCACCTTGGATGAAGGCGGGGTCGGCAAGCGGCACTGGCTGAAGCCCGCTCTCACCCCGGAGGCCTTGATGGCGCCCCGGCGAGAACGGTCCTTTGTGGGCCCCGTCTGGTATCGGAGAGAGTTCGAGGTTTCCAAGCGGTGGGCTGGGAGAAGGGCGGTCCTGGAATTGGAGCGGGTGCTTTGGCAATCGCGCGTGTGGGTGGATGGCCAAGAGCGGGCGGCCCCCCAAGATAGCCTCTCGGTGCCGCATCGGTTCTCGCTGGGAGAGTTGGCTGCAGGGACGCATACTTTGGCCCTTCGGATTGACAATGCCGAGCAATTTCCCGGGATCAGCGAGGCGCTCCCCGAGTTTTCCCATCCGCGGGAGGCCCAGCCGGCGGCCCACGGCTATACCAATCAAAGCCAAGTGCTCTGGAGTGGAGTCTTGGGCGAGATGGCGCTGCGTCCGCGGGCCCCCGTCCGGGTGGAGGCGGTTTCCATCTTTCCAGAGATGGCTTCACAGGAACTCCGTTTGGAGATGACGCTGGCCAATGATTCGGGGGGGCCAGCCGAGGGGCGCTTGGAGCTGACGCTGGCGAGCGAAAAGGAAGGAGGCGGCCGCTCGGTCCGGCGAAAGATCTTCGCCTTTCAGATGGCGGGCGAGCGGGAGGAGATCACGCGGACGTGGGCGGTGGAAGCGACGCTCGAGCCATGGAGTCTGGAGAGTCCCCGGCTGTATTCTCTGGAGGTGGGGGTGGAGCGCTCGCCCAATAGTGCTTGGCGGGGGCAGTTTGGTTTTCGAGAGTTTGCCCGCGAGGGCAGTGCCCTCCTCCTGAATGGGGCACCCGTCTTTCTGCGGGGGGATACCGATTCGGCCGTTTTCCCGCGTCGCGGGCGACCGCCCATGGAGAAGGCGGCTTGGCGGGAACGTTTGCAACGGGTGCGCGACTACGGCTTGAACCATGTGCGCTTCCATTCCTGGTGCCCGCCGCGGGCGGCTTTCGAGGCGGCCGATGAGTTGGGCCTGCTCCTCCAGATCGAGCTGCCCCACCAGTCGAAGCGTTTTGGAGAGCTGGGCTCGTCCTTCGATTGGCTGAACCGCGAGGCCCGGCGAATTCTCCGCGAGTATGGGAATCATCCTTCCTTCGCGATTTTTTCGCTGGGGGCGGAGGTGGAGGGCGATGAGGAGTCGCTCGAGTATTTCGTGCGGGCGCTCCAGCGGGAGGACGATCGACGATTGTATCTCGGCAGCAGCGGGGGACCGGCCACGGCGGCGGATGACTTGGTTCTGCTGCCAGGGCTCTCGCTGCGGCCCGGCCCGGCGGGCCGGCCGGTCGATTTCCGTGAGGATTTCCGGGAGGCCTTGCTCGGGCAGTCTTTGCCGGTGGTGGGGCATGCGCTCGGGGGCTGGGCCAGCTTTCCCAATTTGGAGGAGATCGGCCGCTACGATGGCATTCTGCGGCCCTTGCCCTTGGAGTCGATCCGCGCCGATTTGCAGGAAAAGGGCCTTCTTTCGCAGGCGGAGGCCTTTTACCAGGCCTCGTCTCGCTTTGCCTCCCGGCTTTACAAAGAAGAGGTCGAGCGAGCGCTCCGAACGCCCGGGCTGGATGGATTTCAGCTTTTCCAACTGCGAGATTACCCGGGACGGGGGACGCAAACCGTGGGGCTCTGGGATGCCTTCGGCACGCCCAAGCCGGGGGTGAGTCCGGCGGCCTTTCGGCAATTCGCGGGTTCGGTCGTGCCGCTGGCGCGGTTTGAGAAAGCGGTTTGGACGGGCGGGGAGACTTTGGCGGTGGACTTCGCGCTCTTCAATGGCGGCCCTTCTTTGCGGGAGGCGAGCGTGGCGTGGCGCTTGCGTCGGGCGGCGGGACAGCTTCTGGAGACGGGCTTTGCCAAGCCCCGGGAGGTGCCGAGTGGGGGCGTGACCGAGATGGGGTCACTCGAGCTTCCCTTGGTGGGCTTGGTGCGAGCCGATCGCTTGGTTCTGGATGTGGAAGTCAGCGGAAAGTGGCGCAATGCCTGGTCCCTGTGGGTTTACCCGGAGGAGCGGGCTCTGCCGAAGACGGATTGGCTGCTGCTCTCGGATTGGAAAGAGGCGGGGGAGGCCTTGGCCGAGGGGCGAAAGGTCTTTTTCGAGCCCCCGCTGGAGGAGATCGCTGGACCGCCCGGAGGATTTTGGCCGGTCCAGGGGAGTCCGGTTTTGCGGCCGGAGGAGGCGGGTTTTTTGGGGGTTTGGTGTGACCCGGAACACCCGGCTTTGCGGGATTTCCCGACCGAGGCGCAGGCTGATTGGCAATGGCAGCGGATTTTGGAACAGGCCTGCCCGGTCATTTTGGATGGGCTGGAGGTCGAGCCGCTGGTGCAGGTGATCGACCATTTCGCGAGGAACCACCGGCTGGCCCTGGCCTTCGAGGCGCGGGTGGGGGAGGGGCAGTTGCTTTTTGTTTCGGCGCGCTTGGAGGGCGGTCCGGCGGCGCGGCAGTTGCGCCGCTCCTTCCTCCGCTATGCGGGCAGCGAGGCTTTCCGACCCAAGGCGGAACTGACTCCCGAGGCCTTCCAGCTCCTGCGCCGCTTGGACCTTTGAGGAAATCGGCCCGCGCCGGCCCTCAAGGTTCTTATACCAAGCTGGAGAATTGGCTGGTAGAATGGCCGAGTGGATTTCGGGCCAGACCAAGGCGCGACGAGGGCGCGGTGCAGGCACCGTAACCGAGGAGCAACGCAGGGCTGGCTCG
>JBCCJK010000020.1 GCA_039027815.1 Verrucomicrobiota bacterium | reverse complement strand
TCGGTTTTTTTGGTGATTGCGTAGGCTTTGCACATTCTGCGCGCCCTGGTTTGGGCCGAGAGGCGCGCGGCCTGCCTTCGCTTGATCCGGCTGCCTGGCTTATACCAACCTCTAGAATTCACTGGAAGAATGGAGGGAAGGCGTTGTGGGGAAGAGGCGCTGAAGCGCGGGGAAGGGAGAGCCGGTGTCTTTCGAGCCAGCCCTGCGTTGCTCCTCGGTTACGGTGCCTGCACCGCGCCCTCGTCACGCCTTGGTCTGGCCCGAAATCCACTCGCTCATTCTACCAGCCAATTCTGCAGCTTGGTATTATTCCGATCCTTGGTAGGTGAAGCGGGCTTGGGGGCTCCAGTCGTTGTGGCCGCCGGGGAGGTAGTTCAGGATGGCTTGGGGGCGGCTTTGGGCCAGGGTTTCCGCGTGCTGTGGGGGGATGACGCGGTCGTTTTCTGCGATCCAGATTTCTAGGGGTCCGTGGTAGGCGCGAAGTGCTTCGAGGTTGTTCCAGTTGTCTCGAAGGATCCATCGGATGGGGAGGAGGGGGATTTGGTTTTGGGCGACGCGTGCTAGTTCGTCGAAGGGTGTGGCCAGGATGAGTTTGTCGGGCGGGGTCGGTAGGGTGGCGAGGTGGCAGGCCGGTCCGCTCCCAATGGATTCGCCCACCACGATGAGGGGCAGGCCAGGATGGTCTTTTCGCAGTTCGAGGTAGGCTTCTTCAGCGGCTCGGTTGAAGCTTTCCCGCGAGGGCTGCCCCGGGCGCGGGCCGTAGCCGGGGTATTCCAGAATGTAGAGAGCGCCGTCCGGCGGGAAGCAGGGGTAGCGGAGGCGGTGCTGGGCTTGCCCGGCGTTTCCGTGGAGGAGGAGCCAGATGGTCTGGGGTTCGTTCGCCGGGCGGGTGACGCCGTGTTTCCAGGTCTGGATCGGTGGGGAGTTTCCTTTCTGTGTGGGGAAGTAGAGGAGTTGGCGCTGGAAGGCGGCGCATCCCGCCAGGAGGAGTCCGTAGGTGCCGAGGCCGAGGTAGAGGAGACGGCGTAGGGTGCGCATGGGCAGCTTGGTATTAGGGGGTGGGGGTGAGGGATGCGCTTTGGTGGGGGTCTCCGATGATGAGTTGGGCCGGGTTGGGGGAGAGCGCTTGGAAGATTTCTTTGGTCCACGCGATGGGCTGGCCGGTGACGGGGTCGTCTGCGATGAGGGTCCCTGAGCTGATTTCGTGCAGCCGGATCCAGGCGGTTCCTTGTCCATTCAGGTTGGCGACTTGGGCCAGGACGGTGCGCCCGGCTTGCAGTTGGCTAGGGAGGGCGCTCCAGGGGAGGCCGGTGTGATGGGTGCTAGGGAGGCCGCCTGCTTCCAGGGCCTGCACGAGGGCGGCGGCTTCGGTGGGGGCGGTGGGGAGGCCGAGGGCTTGGCTGGTGGCTGGGGGGAGGGTGGCTGGGCCAGTGGGGGGTTCGAGGGCGCGGCGGCGTTTTTGGGTGAGGGCGTGGATTTTGTCCGTGGCTTCGGTCCGCCAGTTGGCTTGCTGGCGGGGGGTGTTTTCGAGGATGGGTGGGAGGTTGGAGGGGGGGAGGCCGCTCAAGCGTGCTCCGGTGATGGCGCGGTCGAGGGCGTTTTGGGCTGCTTCGATTTGCTGGAGCTGGTTGCGCTCTTGTTCTTGGGCGGCGGTGAGGTGACGGCCGGCGTGGAAGATTTGATCCAGTTCGGCAAGTCGGCGTCCGACGGTGTCGTCGTGTTCTTGGCGGATTTCTGGGGCGCCGGTGCCGCGGGCGAGGTGCTGGAGTCCGTAGGCGCGAGCGGTTTGGCGCTGCCGGTTGGCTTCTTCCCGGAAGGTGCGGGAGGCGACGGTTTCGACGCTTTTTTCGGCTTCCCGGAGCTGATTGACGAAGTTTTGGAGTTGGGATTGGCCGATGAGGCGGCTGTCGAGTTCTTCTTGCGCGGCGATGACGCGCTTGAGGTAGTCTTCTCCGGTCATGCCGTACTTGTCGAGGGTGCGCTTGAAGGCGGCCATGTTGCCGCGGTTTTTTTCGAGTTCGAGGGTGGATTCGACAAGGTCTCGGAAGGTGAAGTCGTCGGGGAAGCCGGGGACTTTGACGCTGTTCATGTCGAGCTTGGCCATGCTGGCGGCGTCGAGCTGGCGGACGAAGTATTTGGAGGCTTTGGTGGCGGCGGCGTCGAGTTTGTAGGAGGGGGCGTCCACGAGGGGGCGGCCGAGGTCATCGAGGACTTTTTTGCCGTTCAGTTCTTTGACGAGGTTGGCGCCGTTTTCGAAGTAGGAGTTGATGTAGTCGTCTGGAGGGAGGGGTTCTTTGGGCGGTTTGAGGGTGTGGTTGCCGCTCATGATGCTGTCGGTGGTGACGATCTTCTTGGGCGGGGCCTGCATTTCTTTGACGACGTGGTTGATGGTGGCTTCGGCTTGGTAGGCTTCGGCAGCGTAGTAGAGGGCTTCGCCCTGTTTGTTCCGGAGGTTGAGGATGGCGCGGTGCTCGAGGTCTCGAAGGATGTCTTGGCCGAGTTTCACTTTGGCGGGGTCGCCGCTTTGGAGGAGTTTTTCGGCTTCGCCGATGGATTTGCGGAGGCCGGACTGATCGAGCATGCCTGGGAGCGGAATCTGCCCGGCGGGGATTTCGCCTTTCTGAGCGCGCTTGAGGCCATCGATCATTTCTTTGTAGTTGTCCATGCCTTCGAGGGTGTCGGTGTAGAGGTCGTTGTTGACGCGAAGTTTCTGGGCGTCGGTGGCGTTTTCGGGGTCGAAGCCGAGGTCGCGCAGGCGTTTCCGGATGCGCTCTGCGCCGAGGTGATTCGCTCCTTCGGCTTGGTCCAAGATGTCGGAGAAGGCCCGGCGGGTTTCGGGGGGCACGCCGTCCAGGATGCGTTGGCGCAGGGCTTGCCATTGGGCGGGCTTTCGGTATTTCACGTTGGCCATTTGCTGGAAGAGGAATTGCCGGGAGGTGTCCATCTGTTTGGCGGTGAGGCCGGCGAAGGCACCTTCCAGTTCGGTGCCTTTGAAGAGGGTGTAGATCGGGTCGGTGTAGACGTTGGTGTCCACGACCATGCCGCTTTCGCGCCCGCCGAAGAGGTTGCGGACTTTTTGTTGGAAACGACGTGTGACCAACTCGGGGCCGCGTCCGGGGCCGCTCAGTTTGGGGGCGTTGATGGAGATGTCGTAATCGCTGGTGAGGTTGGTGGAGCCGAAGGCGCTAGGCTGGATGCTGCCACGCTCGAGGCCGAGCAGGTCTTCGACTTCGTTGATGGATTCCCGGAGGGCGCCGTCCATCTGATTGCGCCGCCATTGGTTGATCTTGTGGAGGAGGAGCTGTTCTTCGGGGGTGCCGTCGGCGAGTTTTTTGAGCTGCCCCCAATCGCCTTCGGCGTCGAAGATTTTTTCGATGACTTGGGCTTCGTCGAGCTGGCTGAGTTCGGTGCGCTCGCCCCGGAGGAGTGCGAGGTCATTGTCGTTGAGCTTGGGCTCGGGGGCGAGGCGGCGGAATCCATCGATGTCTCGCCGGACTTCAGTCAGGTCATCCAAGCGGGCGCGCGCTTCTTGCAGGGCGCGGGGGTCGGCCTGGGGGTTGGTGGCTAGATCATCGATGGTGCGGCGGGTTTCGTCGGCGAGGTCTTCGATTTCCTTGGCGGCTTGGTTGAGATCGACTTTCTCGAAGCCTTCGCTACTGACGGGAGGGCGTCCTTCGGCGAGTCGCTCGCGGCTGCCGCGGAGGGCCTCGAATTCGCTGCGGCTGGGGGGGAGGCTTTTCTTTCCAAAGGCATCGCCGCGGAGGATTTCGGCTTGGCGAGGTGGGACGTCGACGATGGGTTGGTTGCGGTAGTTGTTTACGACGTCGCGTCGTTGGGAGAGGTCGCCATTCTGGTTGCGACGGGTTTGGATTTGCTTTTCAATTTCTGCGAGTTCTTCGCTGTCTGGGCTCCCGCGTGGGGGCCGTTCGCTGTCGGGGTGCCGCTTTTGGATGTCTTTGGCCCGGGTTTCGAGTTCTTCGATTTCTTTTTTGTTTTTGCGGATTTTGCTTTCGAGCGCGCTGTCGGCATCGCGAAGTTCGCTGTCCCGGACGGGACGTCGGGGCTGGGTTTCGCCGGCTTCTAGGATTTGTTGGCGCTTGCGGGCGAGGTCGATGGCTTCGGAGGTGAATTCCTCCGAGTCGCCCAGGGCGGTCAGGATGGATTTGCGGTTTTTGCTGGCGGCGAGGAATTCTTCGGGGATTTCTCCAAAGCGTCCGGCGTCGGCGAGGGCTTCGCTGCGCTCGAGCATTTCTTTGAGAAGGAGTTTGTCTTTGGTGCTGAGGGCGCGGAGGGCGGCCGGGTCGGCGAAGTCGATGTTCTTGAGCAGTTTGCCGCCTTCTTCGATGAGGGTGGCGGTGCGCATGGCTTTGATGGCTTTGTAGGCGGCGAATCCGTCCGTTCCCAAGCCGATGCCTGAGCCGACGACGGCCAGGGTTTGCGCGAGGTCGCCCAGGATTTTTCCTTCGAGTTCGGCGGAGCGGCCCGCACCGAGGACGGCGCCGGCGCCGATTTCGAATTCGAGTTCTTTTTTGCGCTGGGAGTTGCCCACGACATCGGTGGCGACGGTGTAGGCGAAGTCGGCCGCGCTCACGCTGGCGGCGACGAGGGTGGACCAGAAGCCGGCTCCCGCGAGGGGCGCGGTGGCGACGGCGGCCGCCGCCAGCATGACGGTGGTGTCGACGTCGGCGTAGTCCTGCTGGGCCCGGGCGGCCGCGCCGAGCACGCCGAGGGCCTTCACGTGAGCGCGGGCCAGGCGATCGGGTTCCCATTGGGATTGCCGCTTTTCGCTGTCGATTTGGAGTTTCATCATGCGGGGGGCGACCCGCTGGACGACGGGCTCGAAGCCCAGCCCGGTCAGCTTGAGGAGGCCGAGGACGTCGCTGTCCGGGATGGCGGCGGCTTGTGCCAGGCTTTGGCGCATTTGAGGGCCCCACTGGCGGTAGGCGTGGTTGAAGGCGCTCCATTGGAAGAGTTCGAAGTAGGCGGCTTCTTCGGGGACCCGGGTTCGGTAGCCGAGGAATTCGTCATCAAAGAGTTGGAAGAGGTAGGGGTCGTCCTCCCGGCCCAGGTCTTCGCCCCCGAAGAAGCGAACCATTTTGGCGAGGGCCGGACTGGAGGCTTCCATGGCGATCCACCAGAGCTGGTTTTCTGCGAGGTAGACGCGGGCTTGGTTCAGGAGGCCGCTTTTGGGTTCCTCCCGGTAGACGGGGAGGGAGCGCATGGGGATGCGCATGAAGGAGAGGGGGCTGCGCTTGGAGGCGATGAGGCTTTTCTGGCTTTGGTAGAGGGCGCGGATTTTGGCGGGCGAGAGATTGCGCTGCCAGTCGGCGATCTGCTCTTCCATCATGGTGAGGAATTCGCGGCGCAGGAGGAGCATGGCGGCGTGGTCTCCCACCGAGATTTTGATGGTGCGAAGGCCGCCGGAGGGAGCTTTTTTCGGGAGCCAGTCTTGGTAAGGCACGGTGACGCCGTGGGCTTTGGCTTCGCTGGCGATGGCGGCCAGTCCGCCGAAGACATTGATTTGGGCGACGTCGATCCCGGTGTTCCAAGCCCATTCCACGAAGATGAAGTTCGTTTTGGAGTCGGCGGTGCCTCGGACGACGTCCTCCCAGTTTTCGACGGGCTGGCCCGCGAGGTCGGCCGCTGTTTTCACGGCTTCCTTCCAGAGTTGGTTCAGTTCGGAGGGGGTGGCGAAGATTTCGGCGGTGACGGTGGTGGGCTGGATGAGGTAGCCACTGTCGGTCTGGACTTGGGCGCGAAGAGTGTCGCCCGAGGCGACTTCGAGGGCGATGTCCCCTTCGGCGAGCGAGACTTTTTCCTCGGTCCCGGTGCGCACGAGGTGGATGACGGGGGAGAGGTAAGTTTTTGGGTCGTTGGGGTCGGGGCGGAGACGGAAGGGTTCGGGGGCTTGTCCTTCGACCTGGTCTTGGGCGGAGACGATTTCGTCATTGTGGCCGAGAACGGCGGTGATTTCCGGGATGGATTCGGCGTTTTGCTCCAGCTCGACGACGAGGCGGATTTTTTCCGGAGCGAAGGCGGGCGCGAGCGGTTCCCATTCGCCCGGTTCGGCTTCGTACTCTCCCTCGGCCGGTCGGCTGGCGGCCAGCTGCCGGGCCAGTTTGAGTTCGCCCCGAAGGTCTCCAAACTGGAGGTTCCATTTCCCGGCCGCTTCCGCGAGGGTGAAGGCTTGCGGGCCGGGCTCCGGCTCGTCTGCCAGGACCGCGAGCACGAGCAGGCCTTCTTCGATGACGCCTTCTGACAGCGCTTGGGAGGTGGGATCGGGCTCGGGCGCTGCTTCGGGGAGGGCGCTCAGGGAGCCTCCAGTGGGGGGGGCGGCTCGTTTGAGGCCTTCCCGGTATTGGGCCCAGGCGGCTTGGAGTTCCGGGGTGTTTTCGGGGTCATTTTCGGCTCCCCGGGCGCGGATGCGGTATTCCTGGATGCTGCTGCCTTCGCCAATCAGGAGGTCGGGGAAGGGCCGGTCTTCGGTGGCGGGAGGGAGGTTGCGCGCTACGATGAAGATTTCCCGCAGGGCGAGGGAGTGGCGACCGAAGGTGGCGGGGTCGAGGTCTCGGTAGCGGAGGATTTGGGGTTTGTAGCGATTTTTGTAGACGGGCCGGTCCCAGAAGATTTGGTCGACGGCGGTCTGGTCTTCGGTGGGGTAGGCGGCGAGGATGGTGGGGGCCATGCGCATCCAGATTTCCCGCCCGGTGACGCGGCCGACGGTCGATTCGTCTTTCCCAGGGACGCGAAGCAATTTCCCGGCGCGTCCCTGTCCTGCTCGGTCACGCGCGGTGGCCCGATCACCCAGGTAGTTCCAGTCCCAGAGAAGGGCGCCATTGGGCAGGCCCCGTTCGAGGGTGAGGGTGACTTTCTGGTAGTCGGGGAGGTCCCGGTGGGTGAGATCGACCTCGGCTTGGAAGTCTTTGGCTTGGAGGGTGATGGGTTGGGGTTGGTTCGCATCCAGGAGGAAGCGATGTTCTTCGTCGGGCGCTTCCTTTTCGATTTTCTCGGAGACGACGCCTTGGCCCTCAAATTCCAGGATCAGCTTGGGGTAGGAGGGGACGGCGGGGGCGGTGTCTTTGGCAGGGCGCGCTTCGGTTTCCCCGTCCACGCGTGCGGAGGTGAGCTGGAGTTCTCGGAGGCCTTCGCCCGGTTGCCGATATTGCAACTGGATGCGACTAAATTCATCCAGGTGCACCCAACCGGTGACGGGTCCCAAGACGCCATCTTGGTAGAGAGCGCGCCAACTGCCACTGAGGGCTTGGAAGTCTTCCGGGGTGGCTTCGCGTCCGGGCGGGGCTTCTTCTTCTTTTTCCGGGGGGGTGACGCCGAGCTGGTTTGCGAAGGTGGGGTGGAAGGGCTCGGTCCGGAGGAGCCCGAGCTGGGGACCGTGGGTTTCGCTTTCTTCGAGCGGACGGGCTTTCAGCGTGAGGGTGTTCGCGCCGGAGGTGAGGGTGACGTCGAGGGGGCTGGGCCGAGGATTGCTGTGCTTGATTTCGACGACCATGGGCTGGTCTTCCAAGAGGGTGCCGGTGGCTTGCAGGCCCTCCGGGCCGACGGTGTAGAGGCGGAGCGCTTCGATGCGACCGACCCGGACGAGCTGGAACTGTCTCATCATTTCGTCCATGTCTTCTTTCTCGACTTGGACTTCGATTTTCTCGGCCGGCGGGTCGATGCGGAAGCGGATGGGCGCTTGTTCCCGCTGGGCGGGATCGCCCTCTTCCTCCCCTTCGCTCAAGACGAAGAGGGTTCCTTGGCCGCCGAAGCCGTCCACGGTGGCCCAGAGGAAGTCGTCCCCTACTTGGATCTGGAAGGGGTTGTTGCGTGGGGGTTTGGAGAAGGTGGCGTGGTAGCGGTTCTGGATCTGACGGATCGAGAGTTCGACTCCGGTATTGCGCCCGCCGACGTGGATTTCCCAGAGCCCGTCCAAGCGGATGTGGCCATACAGCCGGACGGGGCGCGGGACGCTCTCCACTTTTTCGGCGCTCGGCCCAGCCGGGGGCGGGGCGGCGGGCTCGTTTTGGGCGAGGGCCGGCCAAGGCAAACAGGCCAGGAGCGCGAGGAGGCGGAGGAGCTTCATCGATTTAATGGAAGGTGCGGGTGCTCTGGGGGGGGGGAGCGGGGCCTTGGCAGGCTTCGTCAGGTTTCGTTTTCGGCGTGGGGGAGCCGTCGGGCGGCGGGGCTTTCGCTAGTCCCACCAGATTTGAATTTTGGTTTCCGATGAGAGGGTCTGGCCGGGGGGCAGGGCGACGCGGAGGTAGAGTTCGTTTCCCTGGGTTTGCCAGGTGCCGCTGGCGGGGCGGAGGGGACGGCCTTGAGCGTCGAAGAGGTCGATCCCGTCGATGAGGGAGGTGTCGGGGCCGGAGACGTCGATTTGCAGGTCCCCGGCGTCTGGGATTTGGCTGCGGAACCATTCGCGACCATTCAGGGAGTATTCCGCAGGTGCGTCCGCGGTGGCGGCGGCCACGGGGGTGACGCGGGCGGGGGGGAGGGAGGCGGGGACGATGGCGCTGGCTCGAGTGGGGCCAGCGAGGGCGGGTTGGTATTCCCGGAGGAGGTCCAGCGGGAGCGAGTTGCTGCTGGGGTCGGCATCTCCTTCGCTCGGCACGCTGGCCACGAGGCGGAGGCTGGTGCCGGGCTGCCAGGTGCGAGGCACCCGGAAGCGGACGGTGACGGGCCCGCCACGGAAGGAGGCGAGCGAGGCGAGGTCCCCGCCGCCGAGGGGGACGCCTTCGTAGTGCAGGGTGACGCGGGAGGCTGGACTGGCGAGGTCCCCGGCATTGAAGGCGGCCAGGGTGATTTGACGTTCCTGGCCGGGCTGGAGGTCGCGCGGGAGTTGCGCTCCGTTGGTGGCGAGGAGGAGGTCGTGGGCGTCGTGACGCATTTGCGGGCTGCTGAGCTGGGCCAGGCGATCGGCCTCGGCGTTCGTCTCCGCTACAAAACAGCCTTGGGTCCAGTCGTGCAGGCCGTAGACTTGGCATTTTTCCGCGAGGTGGAAGTTTCCCGGTCCGATGCCTTCGGAGTCGATGGTGACTTGATTGGTGTGGTCTGTCTGCAAGCTGGCGTTGGCGCGGTAGTGGAGGGCGGAGGTGGGCACTTGGAAGAGGTAGCGGCCAAGGGGGATTTGCTTTTCCAAGGTGCGCAGGAGGCGGCCGTTGAAGCGGATGCCGGTGTTCATTTCTTTGTAGTGGGCGTCGGCAAATCGCGGGCTGAATTCCACGGCGACCGCGGCATCCTGCACGGGCGCATCGGGTAGGTAGAGGCGCTTGGGGGGACCCCATTGGCCGTCCTGGTAGTCGACTGAGAAGTTGCCCCCAAGCTGAGGGCCACTCGCTCCCGAGGGCGCTTCTGGCGGGAGGGGCTTGTGGTAAAAGAGCCGGAGGCCGCCCTCCCGCGTGGGGCTGAGGGTGGGGGCGCCGTAGCCGGCGTCCGCGGTCCGGAAGCTGGCCTGGGGTTCGGTGGGTTGGCGGACGAAGAGGGTGCCATCGGGCTCGCGGCCGGCCAGGAAGAGGTCTTCGCCGAGGGCGGCGAGGGAGCCGTGGGTGGCCGAGTAGTCGCGCTCGGTGTTTTCAGTCCGGAGGGTGAGGGTGTCCGGGTTTTTCTGGGTGAGGAGGGCCAGCTGACCGCTCGGGAGGGTTTCGGCGCTGAGGAGGGGGCCGCTGGGGAGGCCAGCCGGCCAGGCGTCGGTGGGGGTGGCTTGGAGGGTTTCATCGAGCGAGACCCGCTTGAGCTGGCCGCCTTCGCGGAAGAGGGTTTCGACGCCGTTTTTGGTGCGGAGGGAGAGGGGGCTGTCGGCGCTTTTTTCGGGATCACTTAGGAGGACGGTTTGGCCCGTTTCCGGGTCGAGCGTGCGCACGACGGTTTTGGCTTCGTCGTCCGGGCTGGCTTCGACGTAGGTGGCGAGGGCGGGGGCGTTCGGGCGGGGATTGGGTCCCAGGACGGGGGAGGCGACCGGGGCTTTGCCGAAGTAGCCATTGAGCTTGCGACCAGGGCCAGCCAGGCCCCAGCCGAAGTGGAGGAATTCGGCGCCGTCGGGCCGTTGGCGGCGGGTGAGATGGGTGCGCTTGCCTTCTTGGTCCACGTAGGTGGAGCTTTCCTTTTGGTCTCTCGAGTTTTCTGCCTGGGCGAGGGTGGCGGCGTTTTCGAGGGGGCGAAGGGCCTCGGCCGTCAGGAGCGGGGTGGGGGGCGCATCGATTTTGCGAAGACTGGTCCCGAAGGCTTCGGGGCTGAGGAAGTCGCCCACGAGACCTTCGGTGTTGGCATCGAGGAGATCGTAAGTGCCCCTGTCGGGGTTGGTGCCTTGCGGGGAGGGTTCTTCCTCGGAGGGGGATTCTTCTTCTCCTGGCTCGCTGGTTTCTTCCTGGCTTTCCCCGGCCAGGCTTTCGATCGGGCCGAAGAGGGTCCAGGTGGGGTCGTCGTCTTCCTCTTCTTCCTTTTCGGCTGGGTCTGGGTCGCTCGAGGGCGGAGTGGGGGCGGTTTGGGAAGCGCCCACGCCAAGACGCCCTCCGCCCCCGCCTCCTAAGCTCCCGCTGCGGGTGCCGAAGTTGGTGCTGGCGGGAGTGCCGCTGGTGGGGGGCAGGTTGTAGCGAGAGCCCGGCGTGTTGGTGCAGCGAGTGCCGGAGTTGCTGTTCCGGCTGGTGCTGCGCGAGAGGGTCACGAAGACGGCTTTTCCTTCGGGCACTTCCGCGAGGTAGGAGAGGCGATGTTCTTGGTTGTGCCCGCTCAAGATGAGGGTGCCCGCGAGCTTTTCGAAGCTGGGATAGAGGTAGGGATGCAGGCTGACGGTGGTGACTTGGCCGCTGGCCAGGGTGGTGTTTTCCAGGACCGGGTCGAGGGAGAGGGCCTGCGCGGCGGCCGGGCCTTCGGGTTCGAAGCGAAGGGAGAGATCGGGGAGGTTGGCCCCGAGATTGCGGATGCGGAGGCGACGCTCAAGGCGGGCGAGATCGAGGGGATCGCTTGGGAGGATCCACTGGGTTTCCAGCTTGAGCTCGGGCTGTAGCAAGCGCACGAGCAGTTCATTTTCCCCGGCCAGGGCTCCTTCGTGCTCGGCAGTCAGGGTGAGGGTGTAGGTGTCCTGGGCGGCCCCATTTCCGTGAACGAGAAGGGGGGCTTCCCAGATTTCGCCTTCGGGGATTTCCAGCACGGTGCCGGGTTCTTCCCAGTCGGGCGTGCCGCGGCCCACGAAGCCGGAAGGAAAGTCGGGGAAGTGGGAGGATTCCAAGCGGAGCCGGGCGGGGCCGGGGCCGTGGTTTTGGACCGGGATGAAGAGCCGCTGGTTGTAATCCCGGGCGACTTCAAAGCCTTCTGCGGGCACGAGAAATTCAATCTGCGGAAGCAGGGCCGGCTGGGTGGAAGCGGGCTTTTTCTGAGGGGGGTCGGGCGCCTTGGGGGTGGTGCAGAAGGCTAAGACGAGCGCGATGGCCGCCAAGGAGAGGAGGGAGAAGAGGGTGTGCGGCTTCATGGAGTGAGGCGCTCGATCTCAAAGGTCCACCGGCGATTGAGGAGGGGCGGGGCGGGGCTGGCTTCGATGACGGCTCGGTAGACTTGCTGGCTGGACCAGGTTTGTCGGTCCGCCGCGAGGCCGAGGAAGTGGGTTTTTCCGGCTTGGACGGGGAAGACTTGGTTCTCGACGGGTGGGCCCTCCGCGCTCCCCAGCCACCAGTGACTCAAGACTTGGTTTTCGACGGCCGGGCTGAGCAGGCGCAGGGAGACAAAGCCATCTTTCTCTGGGGTGAAGCGGAAATGATCCCGGTCCCAGCGCGGGAGGATGGCGAAAGAGAAGGGCTCGCCCAGGCGGACTTCTGTGGCGTCGCTCGGGTCCTCGCCCGTTTCGGGCGCGTTGGGTTCGGGCAGGAATTCGACGAGGCCTGAGATGGCGATGTCGGAGGCTTGTTCGCTGCTGGGGAAGCGGTGGCTGCGGAGCTGGAGAACCGCTTCCTCGCCCTTTTTGGCGCGCGTTTCCCGGGATCCCGGGTAAGCGGTGTCGGCGTGAATCCAAGCGGAGAAGAGCCCGGGGTGGACTGGGCTTTGGTCCTGCCGGAGGAAGCGAAGGGCGCCGGGGCCGGGGGCGGTCACACGAAAGCAATCGCGATCGCCCTCTGGATTGAGAACGATAGGGAAGGGCACATCGAGGGCGATGCGCTCGGCTTGCTCGGGGAGGTCATTGGGCTCGCTACCCTCTTCGGGAGTGAAGGCTACGAGGCCGGTGAGTGCTTCCTCTATCGCGATTCCTGAATGCGCAAACTGATCGCTTCGCAAGGCGAAGACCACGGTTTCGCCTGCGTCCACGGAGCGATCCCACTTTCCAGAGCGAAGCTCGTAAAGTTGGCCCTCTCGCTCTTCTTCTCCCCACCAAGGATAGATCCGGGCGGCGCGGAGGGGTCGGGCGGGGAGGCTGAGTTCGACCGAGCCGCGGCCGGGACTGACGAAGGTGAAGTAATCCCGATCTCCGCGGGGTGTTAGCTGGAACCGGAAGGGCTGGCCCACTTCGATGGGGGTGGCGTCCTCGGCGCGATCGTTGGGCTCTTGATCCAGGCGTTGGCTGAAGGAGAACCTTCCTTTCATGACATCAGACGAGCTCCGTTCACGGTGGTTCCAACGGCTGCTTTTGAGCCCGAAAATGACCCGTTCCCCTTTTTCCGCTTGAGTGTCCCACTCGCCGCCGCGGTGGAGGTAGGTTTGGCCGTTTGAGTCAGTGCGCTCGCCCCACCATGGGTAAATTTCATGTGGGCGAGCATCCTGCGTGACTTCAAAGCGAAGGGTGCCCGTCCCCGGGCTTTCGATCACGAAGTAGTCCCGGTCATGCTGGGGATTGAACTGGAAGGAGAGCTCTTGGCCCACTTGGGCCGGGGTGGCGGTCTCAGGCGAATTGTTGGGTTCGGCGTCCTGGTAGGGCTGAAAGCGAAAAAACCCTTCCAGCTTTTCGGCGGAGCCTTTTTCTTGATGAGGCCAGCGATTTCCGCGAAGGGCGAAGGTCACCTGCTGGCCTTCGGTCACCCCCAGGTCCCAGATCCCAGAACGACGCTCGTAAGTTTTTCCATCAGGGCCCACGAATTCTCCCCACCAAGGGTAGGGTTCATGGTCCTTGGATTTCTGAGAGAGGAAAAATCGCAAGACCCCATCGCCAGGTGCCTCCAGCGTGAAATAATCCACGTCCCGAGTGGGGTTGAGAGAGAACAAAAGGGGCTGGTTCACGGTAGCGGGGAGGGCGGTGGTGGCGTCGTCATTGGGCTCTGTATCGACGGGGGGGACCCACTCCAAAAGTGCTTTCAGGAGATCGGGGGAAGCCGCTTCCATGTGGGGCCAGCGATGGCTCTTGAGCGCCAAGATGACTGCCTCTCCTTGCGAGACCCGGCGGTCCCAGAAACCGTTTCGTCGGAGATCGCTCCGGCCATCTTCTCCTTCGGTCTCCCCCCACCAGGGGAAGACTTGGTGAGACGAGGCCTTCTGCGTCAGCCGCAGACGCAGCACTCCGTCCCCCGGTGCTTTGAGCGAGAAGTAGTCGCGGTCCCCTTTCTCAAGAAACTGGAACTCCCACTCTTGGCCGATTGTGACCGGCGTAGCCTCGGCTGCGGTGTTGTTGGGCTCGGTCTCGGCCTGCAAAGGAAGGGCGAGAGAGGAGAGAGTGATCCAGAGAAAACCTTTCATAGCCGATCCAGGACTGTAGCAAAAATCTCGGCTTCACGGCGAGCAAAAAGCCCTCGGGGCGCAGGCGGCCGCGCTCTCGGCTCGGATGAGCTTGGAGAGGGCCACGGGAGGGGGCAAGCTCATTGGTTAAAAAAAGCTTTCGGCATGCCATAGGCCTCGGTCCAGATGAGGTAAAAGACATCGCTGTGACCGGCCTCGTAATCGACGAGGGTCCAGCCATCCTTGGTGCGGAGCCAGAGGGCCACGGTGTCCGAGTTGCCCAGGTCCGGGTAAGCGATCGGCCCGCCGTTCCGGTCCTGGGAGGCGCCTTGGAAGAGCGCCCAGTTGCGGTAGGCTCGAAGACTTCCCAGAAAAAGAAGGGGCTCTCCCGCCTTGGGTTCCAGCTTGGCGCGCAACTGATTGAAGAGTTCTTTTCTCAGGGGATTGCTGGTCGGGATCTCGCTGGGCTTTTCATAGGCCGGATGGTAGAGGCTGCCCCAGAGATCGGACCCCGGGGTGATGTCGAGTTCCTCCGCGAGAGCGGACAGGGCTAGCAGAAGCCAGGTGAATAACAGAGGTAGGGAATGTTTCATTGGGGGGAGGAGCGGTGGCGGAGGCGATTTCGATAAGCCTGTTCAATCGGCACTGACATAGATATCCAAAAAGGCCCGGATGGAGGGATAGTGTTTGGTCGATTGATCCGCAAGATCGATGGCGGTGACCACGCCCTTTTCGATGGAGGTGATTTTCACTTTCACCTGTTGCCATTGGTTAAGCCAGACGGTGCCTGGTTCGACGTTGATTGATTTGGTCATGGTTCTGTGGAGCGATGGATTGGTTTGCAAATCGGGTGACGGTCCCGTTTTGCAAAAGCAGAGGCCAGTGAGGAGGGGACTGCCGTGAAAGAGAGCGATCGGCCTTCTTTCGACGTTCGCAGTTTGTCGGCCAAAAGAAGAAGGGTTTTGGGGAGGGCGGGCCCAGGCGAGAGAGGGGCTGAGCTTGCGGAAAGGCTTTCCCGACTTTATGGCCCCTGCCACGCTATGAAAACGCTCCCCGAACTGCTGGAGAAAAATCGTCGATGGGCGGCCGCGCGGGTCAAGGAGGATCCGCAATTTTTCACCCGTCTTTCCGAAGCCCAGCAACCCAAGCATTTCTGGATCGGCTGTTCCGACTCTCGGGTTCCCGCCAACCAGATCATGGGGTTGGAGCCGGGAGAGGTCTTTGTCCATCGCAACGTGGCCAATGTCGTCATCCCAAGCGATCTCAACATGCTCTCCGCCCTCCAGTTTGCCATTGAGGTGCTCAAGGTGGAGCATGTCATCGTCTGCGGGCATTATGGTTGCGGTGGCGTGAAGGCTGCCATCACCGACCAGCGGGCCGGCTTGGTAGACAACTGGCTTTGCCACGTCCGAGAGGCCGCCCTTGGCCACGCCGAGGACTTGGCCCAACTGACCGTGGAGGAGCGCATTAACCGGATGTGCGAATTGAACGTGATTGAGCAAGCCAGCCATGTGGTCCAGACGACCGTCTTGCGAGACGCCTGGGCGCGCGGGCAGCGGGTGGACGTTCATCGCTGGATCTACAGCCTGCGCGATGGGCTCCTCCATGAGGTCGCTCCGGTTTTGCAAAAGCCGTAGTGCTGGTTGGCAGAACTCAGGTTTTATACCAACCACCAGAATTCACTGGAAGAATGGAGGGAAGGTGATGTGGGGAAGAGGCGCTGAAGCGCGGGGAAGGAAGAGCCAGTGTCTTTCGAGCCAGCCCTGCGTTGCTCCTCGGTTACGGTGCCTGCACCGCGCCCTCGTCACGCCTTGGTCTGGCCCGAGATCCACTCGGCCATTCTACCAGCCAATTCTGCAGCTTGGTATTAGGGGCGCTGAATGCAGGCGTCCCTTCTGCCGCGTAATCCGGCAGCTTGGTAGAAGGAGATCAGGGATCGATTTTCCGCCACTCCCGTCGGGTTTCGGTGAGCGGGAAAGGGGCTTCGATCAAGAGGTCGTCTTCCGCAATCCGGTAGCGGCGCCAAGTCCTCCCATCGTGATTCTCGAGGACGTGCCATCCGGAATCGCTGCCCGCATAGAACCAGCGGGACAAGCCGCGGGCTTCCGACTGGCGGTCGATCCGAGCGAGATCCCAAGGATTGATGACCTGAGCGCATCCCGCGAGCAGGCCGACCAGGAGAATCATCCCAAAGCGCATCCAGGAGTCTCTCCGTCTCTTGGCCTTGCGTCAATCTCCTAGGCCAAGCGAGCCAGGATTCACTGAACGAGCTGCGCCGAGTGCTTGACTCAGGAGAGGAACCGTCTTTCAGATGAAGTGCGAGGAGGGGGCGGACACCAGGTCCCCCCACCTTCATTGAAACAAGCCTGGGCAGACTTTTGCAAAAAAGCGTTCATTGCTTGCGACTAAAAAACACTCAGCAAACACGAAATTCTAGAACGATCCATGGCACTTCAAAGAAAACTCCGGATGGGAATGGTTGGTGGCGGACGCGGTGCGTTCATTGGTGCGGTCCATCGCATGGCCGCGAACTTGGACGGGAAAATCGAGCTGGTGGCCGGCGCCTTTTCCTCCGACCCGGAAAAATCCAAACTGAGCGGAGAGGATTTCTTCCTCGATCCCGATCGCGTCTACCGCAGCTATGAGGAGATGGCGCAAAAGGAGGCCGTGCGGGAAGACAAAATCGATTTTGTTTCGATCGTGGTGCAAAATCACCTGCATGTCCCAGTAGCCAAGGTCTTCTTGGAGGCCGGGTTTCATGTCATTTGTGACAAACCGCTATCGAGCAATTTGGCGGATGCCAAGGCGCTCAAGGAAGTGGTCGAGCAGAGTGGAAAAGTTTTCTGCCTCACGCACAATTACACTGGCTACCCCATGGTGAAGGAGGCCCGCCGCATGGTTCGGGACGGCGAGCTGGGGCGACTCCTGAAAGTGGTGGCCGAATACCCCCAAGGCTACGCCGTGGGCGAAGTAGAGGACAATCCCTCGGGGCAAATCTCGAACTGGCGGGCGGATCCTGCCGTCTCGGGTGCGTCCAACTGCATGGGAGACATCGGTACGCACGCCCATAACCTGGCCCGTTACATCTGCGGGATCGAGGTGGACGAGCTGGCGGCCGAACTCACGACCTTTGTTCCGGGCCGCCAACTGGATGATGATGGGAATTGCCTGGTGCGCTTCACCCAAGGCGTCAAAGGCATCATCTCTGCCTCCCAAATCTCCAACGGGGACGAGAACCACATCAACATCCGCGTCTACGGCACCAAGGCCTCCATCCAGTGGCATCAGGAAGACCCCAACGATCTCATCGTGAAATACTCCGATGCGCCACGCAAGATCTATCGCCGGGGCAACGACTACCTGGGCGAAGCGGCCGCGGCCAACACTCGGACACCCTTCGGTCATCCGGAAGGCTTCATCGAAGCCTTTGCCAACATTTACTTGGCGGCGGCCCAAGCCATCACGGACCAGATCGAAGGCCAGCCAGTGCCGGAGGGCGGCTACGACTTCCCCACGGTCGACGATGGGGTGGCAGGGAATGCCTTCATTCAGGCTTGTGTCGAATCAGCCCAAAAGAACGCGGCCTGGACCAAGCTCGACTGCTAGAGCGAGGCGCTCGGCCTTGAGCCTTCGCCGCGCAGGTTCCAATCCCCCTTGTGCCACGTGCTCTAGGCGATCGAAAATCAGCAATCGAGATTCGAAAAGAAATTCGGAAGGAAAAGGTGGTCGGGGAGACAGGATTCGAACCTGCGACATCTGGTACCCAAAACCAGTGCTCTACCAAGCTGAGCTACCCCCCGTATCGCTCGGGAATGAACGGGCGGTAGGGTGCCTGATCTGGGGGAAGTTTCAAGAAGAATCCCTTCTTGAAGGTTGGGGACTCCTCCGCTACCCCTACCCGCCCATGGCAAGCGAGGCTTCTCAGCGCAAAACTCTCGAAGAGCGATCCCAAATATCCGACCTCGCACGCCTGCGTCACAGCGCAGCGCACGTGCTCGCGACTGCCATTCTCCGAATTTGGCCCGAGGCCCAGCTCGCAGCGGGCCCCCCAGTGGAGAATGGCTTCTACTACGACATCGATCTCGCGCATCGCCTCACCCCCGACGATTTCCCGAAAATCGAGGCCGAGATGAAAAAGGAGGTCAAGGCCAACCACCCCTTCCAGCGCGAGACCCTGACCCGGGCCCAAGCCATCGAAATGGCGGAAAAGGGCAGCTTGGGCGCGTTGGGTGAGCGCTCAGTGCCGAGCACCTTCAAGCGCGATCTCATCGACGACATTCCCGAGGGCGAAGAACTCTCCCTCTACCGCAACGGGGACTTCGTCGATCTCTGCGCCGGACCGCACGTCGGCCGCACCGGCAATTGCAAGGCCTTCAAAATCATGAGCGTGGCGAGCGCGTTTTACAAAGGCGATTCTTCGAAACCACAGCTCCAGCGGATCTACGGGACCTGCTTCAAAAACCGGACCCAGCTCGACGAATACCTCGTCCAATTGGAGGAAGCCAAAAAGCGGGATCACCGCAAGCTCGGGAAGGAGATGGACCTCTTCCACATCGACGAAGAAGTCGGACAAGGACTGGTGCTCTGGATGCCCAAAGGGGCCATCCTGCGAGATCAGCTCCAGCGCTTCATCACCGAAGAACTCGACAAGCAAGGCTACGCGCAAGTCTACACGCCTCACATCGGCAAGCTGGGACTCTTTCGAACTTCGGGGCACTTTCCCTACTACCAAGACTCCCAATATCCCCCGATCATTGAGCGGGATGCCATGAAGGCGCTCGCCGATGAGAATACGAGCTGCGCCGAACTCAGCAATCTGCTCGAGGACGGGGAGATCGATGGCTTCTTGCTCAAGCCGATGAATTGTCCGGGCCACATTAAGATTTATGCCGCCCGCCCGCACTCCTATCGTGACTTGCCCGTCCGGATCGCGGAATTTGGGACCGTCTACCGCTGGGAGCAGAGTGGCGAATTGGGGGGCCTGACCCGCGTGCGGAGCTTTACCCAAGATGATGCCCATTTGTTTTGCTTGCCCGATCAGTTGGAAGAAGAGATTCAAGGCTGTCTCTCTTTGGTCAAAAAGGTGCTCAGCACCCTGGGAATGACGGAATACCGGGTCCGGGTGAGCCTGCGGGATCCGGACTCTTCCAAATATGTGGGTGACCCGGAGAACTGGGACAAAGCGGAGGCAGCCCTGCGCAAAGCCGCTGGCACGCTCGATGTGCCCTTTACCGAGGAGCCAGGCGAGGCCGCCTTCTATGGCCCCAAGATCGACTTCGTGGTGAGGGATGTCATTGGTCGCGAATGGCAGCTCGGCACCGTGCAAGTGGACTACAACCTCCCGGAGCGCTTCGACATTCACTACATCGGTGCCGACAATGAGCGACATCGCCCCGTGCTCATCCACCGCGCTCCCTTCGGCTCGCTGGAGCGGTTTACGGGGGTGCTCATCGAGCACTTTGCTGGTCACTTCCCGGTTTGGCTGGCGCCGGAGCAAGTGCGGGTCCTGCCCATTTCCGACAAGACGCTGGACTTCGCGCAAGAGGCCGAGGCGGCTCTCAAGGATGCCGGCGTCCGAGTGACCCTCGACTCGGCGGCCGAAAAGATTGGCGCAAAGATTCGCCTTGCCCAGCTCGATCGAGTTCCCTATATGTTGATTATTGGCCCCAAGGAAGCCGAGGCCAACTCGGTTTCCATCCGTCACAGCCGACGCGGTGACGAGGGAGCCAAGCCTCTTTCTGAATTTGTCGATCAAGTCCTCATGGAAGTCACCGAGCGCACGCTTTGATGTTTTCGTCCTAGCAGCATGAGGCGCGTTTTTGCAATTCGCCGGACCCCTGTGTCCATTCCTGTGGGATGGGCCGAGGAGCGGCCCCGTCGATCCACGACACCCACCAACAACCAAGGAGGAATCCATCGCTAAACCACGTAAGAAACGACCATCCCGCCGGCGCGACTTCGGTCCGCCCATGAACGAACGCATCCGCTCGCCCAAAGTCCGCGTCATCTGGGGGGCTACCGGAGAGCAGCTCGGGGTCATGAACACCAAGGAAGCCGTGGTGAAGGCGAAAGCCGTCGGCCTCGACCTGGTGGAGGTGGTCAGCAACGTCGACCCGCCCGTCTGCCGCATCGTCGATTACGGCAAGTTCAAATACGAGCAGTCCAAGCAGACCAAAGAGCGCAACAAGGGCAAGACCGCCACCAAGATGAAGGAGGTGAAGTTCCGCGTCCGGATCGACACCCACGACTACAACATCAAGCTCTCGCGCGCCGAGGAGTTCCTGAGCCATGGTCATAAAGTGCGCTTGCAGCTCCAGTTCCGAGGGCGGGAAATGGCCCACAAGAATCTCGGCGTGGAACTCATGGAGCGGGTCTGCCAAGACCTCAAAACCATGGCCCACATCGATGTGGAGCCGCGGCTTCAGGGACGGCAAGTCGTCGCCATCACCTCCCCGCTCTCGAAAGACAAGCAGGTGCGGAAGTTCAAGGTGGAAGTCCCGGACGACTACGTGGACGAGGACGATGAGGAGGAGGAAGAAGACGAGCTGCACGAAGAGGAGGCCTCGGCCGACAAATCTTCAGGCCGATCCTGAGGGCAATCCTGGGGCCAATCGTGAAGCGTCTTTTTCTCCTAGATATCGACTGCACGCTGGTCAACACCGGCGGGGCCGGGCTGCGGGCCATCCAGCAGGCCTTCCTCGACGTCTTTGAACTCGATCCCTCGGAGGCCCCGACCTTGGACTTGGCGGGCTCGACCGACCGCGGGATTCTGCGAAATTATCTCGCGGAGACCGCTCGCGCGGAAACCTCGGAGCTGAGAGCTCAGTTTTTCGAAAGCTACCTCCCGCAGCTCCAGGCCAACTTGGCGCCGGAGGACCATGGTGGGAAAGTGCTGGCCGGCGTTCCCGAATTGCTGAGGGAGTTGGCGGCTGATCCCGAGCACACGCTGGGTCTCCTAACCGGCAATGTGGCCAAGGGAGCGGACATCAAGCTCCGGCGCTATGGCCTCGACCCCTGGTTTTCCTTCGGCGCTTTTGGGGACGATCATTGGGACCGCAACCAGCTGGGGCCGATCGCCCTGGAGCGAGCCCGGGAAAAAACCGGACATTCCTTTTCGTCTGAACAGACCTACGTCGTGGGGGATACGCCCAAGGACATCGCCTGCGGAAAAGCCTTCGGCGCGATCACGGTGGCGGTGGCCACAGGCAACTTCACGGAGGCCGAGCTCCAGGCCCATGAGCCGGACTTTGTCTTGTCTAGTCTGGTGGAATTCCAAAAAAGGGTCTTGGTGGGAAGCGACCGGATGGAGTAGAAGCGGTCTCATAAAGAGGACGCTTTCTATTCATGGAGACCGCTTTTTGAAACCGCCTAGTATTGGTGGGCCGCGACGTCCCCGGCGCGGCGGGTGCGATGAGCCGATTCGCAAACCACTCACCTACCCAAGGCCTTTCCGGCTACCTATCACTTGGGATCAGCTGCACCCAGAACAAGAAGTCTCCCCCCACCGCGCCGGGGACGTCGCGGGCCACCGGGGAAAGCTTGCTACCGTAGTTTTCGGGGGGCTTCTGCTAGGATGGTCTTCGCGATATCCCATTGGTTCTCTGCCCTATTCATCCATGACTCCTATACACCTCACAAAGAATACGACTTCTATTTGCGAGACCGCTGCTAGGGGAGAGGTAGGTTGCAGGCCCTTTCCTTGCCCGGGTCTGACTTGAAGGGCCTTGGCTTTCGAGTAGACTCCCTTCTCGCGTCCCCGTAGTTCAACGGATAGAACAAGGGTTTCCTAAACCTTAGATAGAGGTTCGATTCCTCTCGGGGACGCCAGCTGTAAATTATTCAAAATAAGCGATTTACGAAGATATTCAGGTGACCTGAGAAGTGTTCATCTGTTGCCATTTGCGCCTATTTTTGTCCCATTCTGCCAAGAAAAGTGGCAACAAATTTTCTGCCCGTCTTTTAGCCCACCCCCTCTAAAACGGCTCCAGCGAAAGAGTTCACTAGCCTACGCTGTTGCCTCCAACTCAGCCAAGGATTCACCTCACCCCCTAAGGGGCAAGCAGATCGCAGGGCGCGATGGCTTCTAGTGCCTCGGCCATCTCTGCCTCAACCTTCCTCCGCTCATAACCCGCTTGCAGGTTCATCCAGACTTCCGCAGGCCACGGAAAGAACCGGGAGAGACGAAGCGCGGTGTCTGCCGTCAAGGCTCGCTTGCCTTTCACAATCTCATTGATCCGACGCGCAGGCACCCCGATCGCCTTGGCTAGGCCGTATTCTGAAAGCCCAAGAGGAACGAGAAAATCCTCCCTTAGCACTTCGCCGGGATGGATGGGAGTGTGACGTTCTGCGGTCTTCATGGGGTTAGTGGTAATCTACGATTTCTACGTCGTGCGGCCCGTCCTCTTCCCAACGAAAGCAGACTCGCCAGTGGTCGTTCACTCGGATGGAGTGCTGCCCTGCCCGCTTGCCCTTGAGCGCCTCCAGTCGATTTCCCGGCGGCACTCGCAGTTGTAGCAGCTCCGTCACCGCATCGAGCTGCACGAGCTTTCGCAGGGCGGTTCGCTGAATGTCGGGAGGCAGCTTGCGGACTCTCTCCCCCTGGAAGAGTCGCTCTGTCTCCTGACCGGCAAAGGATCGGATCATGCATCTCCGTTTGCCCATGATAACGCGTGGCGTTCATAGCTCAAGTTCAATCGCCTCCGTCCGCCCGTCCGCTCGTCCAGCAATCTTTCAGCCGGACGGACGGCGGACAGGTCTCTATCCCTGCCAGCGAATCTGGCTTTCCTCGTTCTCCTCGAAGCACTCACCGAAGCGCTTCACTGCGTCATAGGCCGCGCTCCGGCTGCACAGGCCAGCGTTCTCCATCCCTTGTAAGGCTTGGCCCCGACCCCGCCAGCTCATTCATCCGGCACGCCGGCACTCCGATCGCCTTGGCCAAGCGGTATTCTGCAAAGCCCAAGAGGAACGAGAAAATCCTCTGATGGCACTTCTGTTGGAAGTCACTTGGTCTTCCAGGAGTAGGCGGTGCCGTCCAGGACGAGCCGTAGCTGGGGGGCGTCGATGCCGGGGGGAACTCGCTTCTGTGGCGCACTGGCGTGGAGCTGTTTTTTGATGGGCGCGTATTCGGGAAGCTCGGCCAGGTTCGTCCATTCGTGCGGGTCTCTCTGGACGTGGTAGAGTTCTTCCGATCCGTCTTCGTAGTGGATGTAGCGCCACTGCTGGTTGATGACGGCGAAGCCGTTCGGGCTGAGGTAGGGGAGGAAGACATCGCGGTCTTGCGCGGTAGCGGGATTTCGTAAGACGCCCGCCAAGCTGATGCCTTCCAGCCCCTCGTCCTGGGCCAGGCCGCAGAGGTCGACGAAGGTGGGATACATGTCGATCAGGCTGACGCTGGCGGCGACTTCTTGGCCTTGGGCGATGCCGGGTCCGGCCCAGATGAAGGGAACGTTCGAGGTGCGTTCCCAGAGGGTGTGCTTTCCCCAGTCTCCTTTCTCACCGTGGTGGTAGCCGTGGTCACTCCAGATGACGATGGCGGTGTTGTCCGCGTGGGGACCGTTTTCAATGGCATCGAGGACGCGGCCCAACATGGCGTCGGCGTAGGTGACACAGGCGAGGTAACCGAGAACGGCTTCTTCCAAAAGCCCCCACGCTTCCAGGCGGGCGTGATGCGCTTTGGTGCGACCGATTTTCTGCTTTCGCATTTTTTCCGGGAGGTCATCGAGATCGCCTTCCTTGTAGGGGGGCAGGACGATTTCCTCGACCTGGTAGAGATCGAAATACTTCTGCGGGGCATAGTTCGGGAAGTGAGGTGCATAGATGCCCACGCCCAGGAAGAAGGGCGCGTCGTGTTCCTGCGCCAGGATGGAGCAGGCCCAGTCGATGCGCTGGGTGTCCGCCATGGCGGGCTCCTGCTCGTTGGGGATGGGGCCATATTCCAAGAAGAGGCCGCCGGGGATGTTTTCGTAGTTGTCCTTGAACTTGATTTGGTTGTAGCGGCTTGCCGGGAAGGGCTCGGGGAGGGGGGTGTCCTCGGTCCAGGAGTTCAGGGGCCAGCCCTCGAGCTTTTGGGATTCATTGCGGACGTGAAATTCATCCCAGCCCCGTTGGTCGATGAAGCCTTCCCGGTGATGGAAGAGCTTTCCGGTGCCGAAGGTCCGGTAGCCGGCGCGTTGGAAGCTCAGCTGCAAGGGAACCCATTCAGGGTTTTCCCGGAAGTAGACCTGGGCCCGGTAGCAGCCGGTGGTGGTGGCGTAGCGCCCCGTGAAGATGGCGCTGCGGGCGGGGGCGCAGTAGGTGGCGGGGGTGTGGGCGTTTTGGAAGGTGACGCCCCGCTCGGCCAAGCGATCCAGGTTGGGCGTGAGCGCTTGGCGGTAGCCCATGGGATTGATCCAGTCATTGAGGTCGTCGAAGGAGAAGAAGACGACGTTCGGCCTTTCAGCAGGGGCGGCGGCGGGGGCGGACGGGCTAAGCAGGGCCAAGGTGGCTACGAGAAGGAGCGCGATTCTTTGCATGAGGGCTTAAGAGAACGGAGAGAGGGGCTCGCTTCTTAGCGGCGGCGGGGAAAAAGTTCAGAGTTCGATGGTGGCCACGGCCAGGGCGGCCATGCCTTCGGCGCGACCGAGAAAGCCCATCTTTTCATTGGTGGTGGCTTTCAGGCCGATGCGGTCGACCGGGAGGGCGAGGGCAGCCGAGAGCTGGGCCTTCATGGCGTCTGCCAGCGGAAGAATTTTGGGTGCTTCCGCCACGAGGGTGGCGTCGATGTTGTTGAGGGTGCCGTTTTGCTCGTCGAGGAGGGCGCGGGCCTTGGCCAAGATTTTGAGGGAGGAGAGGTTTTTGCAGGCGGGGTCGCCGGGCGGGAAGTAGTGGCCGATGTCCGGCAGGCCGAGGGCGCCCAGGAGGGCGTCGGCGATGGCGTGGCTGAGGACGTCAGCATCGCTATGGCCCTCCAAGCCCACTGGGTGGTCAAATTGGACGCCCGCCAGGATGAGGGGCCGCCCCTCGGCGAAGCGATGCACGTCGTAGCCGATGCCCGTTCTAATCATCTTCGATTGCTGATGAGTCCAAATCGAAAATCAGTCATCGAATATCGTAAATCAAAGCAATTCATCGATGGGGATTTGGCCGTTGGTGGCAATGATGCGGTATTTGTCCGGCTGGCCGGGCAGCGGGATGAGGTCGCAGCGGCCTCCGGACTGCTCCACCATGAGCTTGCCAGCGGCTACGTCCCAAAGGCTGATCTGCTCTTCCACGTAGGCATCGAGTCGGCCGGTGGCGATGTAAGTGAGGGCCAGGGCGGCGCTCCCGAGCATGCGGTTTTTCCGGACGGCGCGGACGACGCGATCAAAGCGTTTCATGCCTTCATCGATGCTTTTGCGTGATTTCGAGAAGCCAATCGTGACCAGGGATTCGGCCATCTCGGTGCGGGGGCTGCAAGTGGTCGGCTGCCCATTCAAGAGGGTGGCGGCGCCCGCCTTCACGGTCCAGAGTTCGTCCAACATGGGGTCGTAGATGACCCCCAGAATCAGCTCTCCCTGGTGACGAAGTGCGATCGAGACGCAGAAGTGGGGGATGCCGTAAAAGTAGTTCACGGTGCCATCGATGGGATCCACGATCCATTGCCACGGGCTGCCTTGGTCACCCGCCAGCCCTTCCTCGCCGTAGAGCGCGTGCTCGGGGAAGGCACCTAAGAGGATGCCGGTGATGAGGGTCTGGCTTTCGACGTCGATGGCCAGCTTGATGTCATACTGGGAGGCCTCATCCACTTTCAATTCCCCGCCAAAGCGGCTGCGCAACATGGCCCCGGCCTCGCGGGCGGCCTGGACGGCGGTTTCGAGAGGTTCCTTCATGCGGTTGGTCTCTAGTGGCGGCCCGCTTGGCTGTCAAAGGCTGCGCTCGCGGGCGCACTCTTCGCACAGGCCGATGAGCTCGCGGGCAATCTTCCGCTTGTCCGCTTTCGCCAGCCGCACGGGAGGGCGAAGCGGGTCGGCGAAGAGGACCGTCATTTCATTCTCGGCGCTCTCGAAGCCAATGTCTGCGCGGGCGACGTCGTTGGCGGCCAAGAGGTCGCATCCTTTTTGCTGTAATTTTTGGCGAGCATTGGCCAGGAGATTCTCAGTCTCCGCCGCAAAGCCGAGCAGGATCCCCTGGAAGCCTTGGGCACGAAGGGAGCCCAGGATGTCCCTGGTTGGGATGAGTTCGAGCGCGAGGGGTTCCCCGGTTTTTTTGATCTTCTGAGGAGAGGGCGCGGCCGGGGTGTAGTCGGCCACGGCCGCCGCCAGAAGGGCGGCGTCCAGTCCGGGAAGGCGCTCGAGGACGGCCTGATACATCTCCTCGGCTGATGCCACTGAGACGAGTTCCACCCCAGGCGGTGCAGCCAAACCCACCGGACCGCTCACCAGCGTGACCGAATGGCCCGCCACTTGGGCCGCTTCGGCTAGGGCGTAGCCCATGCGGCCGCTCGAGCGATTGCTCAAGTAGCGCACGGGATCGATGGCCTCGCGGGTGGGGCCGGCTGTCACGAGTAGGCGCATGGTCAGAAGAAAAAACCGTAGGGCGGGCAAGGCAAGCGGCACCTTCCACGGCGGGCTGGGCCAAGTCGTTGCATTTTCTCCGATCCTCCCTGTAGTTGCCGCGCTTTGGTGAAGGTTTCCATTCTCCTGCGACAAGCCCGGGTGCACCAATGGGTGAAGAACGCCCTCGTGCTGGTGCCCCTGCTGGCGAAGCACGCTTTCACGGAGGGGGAGGTGTGGAGAAACTCGCTCCTGGCGGCCCTGGCGCTCTCGCTGGTGGCCTCCGCCACCTACATTCTGAATGATTTTTTTGATCTCGCGAAGGACCGGGCCCACCCGGACCGGCGGAAGCGTCCTCTGGCCGCCGGGGAGATTTCGGTGCGGCAGGCGCTGGCATGGGCGGGGCTCTTGCTGGGGAGCGGCTTGCTGGTGGCGGCGCTGGCTGGGGGCTGGGTCCTGGGCTTGCTGCTGGGGTATTTGGCTGCAAGTGGTCTCTATTCTTGGAAGCTGAAGGAGGTGGCCGTGGTGGACACGCTCTTGCTTTCTCTTTTCTACAATTTCCGGGTGGTGCTCGGAGGAGTGGCCGCGGGAATCGTCTTGTCCGAGTGGCTGACCATCTTCATTTTCTTTTTCTTCCTGAGCCTGGCCTACGCCAAACGCTTTGGGGACATCACGGTGACCGAAGGCCAGGCCACCCGTTATCGTCGACCCTACCAGGAGTCGGACCAACCCTACTTTTTGGCGACCGGGATCGCTTGCGCGCTTTTGGCGATTTTCTCGCTCGTGCTCTACACCCAGTCAGAACAGGCCAGTCGGCTCTACGGCCAACCGATGGCTTTGTGGGGAGCGATCTTAGTCCTCTTCGCTTGGACTTCCCGCCTTTGGTTGCAAACGGCCCGGGGGCAACTGCATAGCGATCCGGTCCTTGCCGCGCTTCGTGACCCGGGCAGCTACCTCGCGCTCCTTCTTTTGGTCCCTTCCTTTCTGTTGGCACAGCCGCTCTAGATGATTGAGAACCATGCTGGGAAAACCGAGGCCGTCCGGCGGGGGGGGCTGCTGGTCTTCGGCGTTCTCGTGCTGCTGGCCGTTTCGGCCGGGATGCGGGAGAGTGACCAAGCCTCGCTCTTGGACGGCGGTCTGGCCATCGCACGCTCCGGCAGCCTGGCCGATCAAGGTTACTACCATTATGGCAAGCAGTTCGTGGTCTATTGGCTGCTGGCGGCAGTTTTCCGCGTGACCGGTTTCCACGAGGTCGGCACCGAAGGGCAGGGGGTGGTCTTGGCTGGGAACGCTTTGGCGGCCGTCATTTTTTGGGGAGGCCTGCTGGCTCTCTTGTGGGCCAAGCGGGACCACCGGAAGTGGGAGGGGCCACTGCTACTGCTCTTTTTGCTGGCCCCTGCGGTGGCCTTGAGCGCGCCGCTCTTGAGCACCATTGTGGTCTCGGGGGGGTTCTTTTGTGGGGTGCTTTGGGGGCTGCGCCATTCGCCCACCCTGCTCAATCTCACGATTCTGGGTCTGGCGGCCTTTTTGGCGATCGGTGCGCGACAGGATGCCCTCCTTCTGCTGCCAGCAGCTTGTCTTTTGGCTCAGAAGGAGCCTTCCTGGCGCGGTTTGTTTCAGGATGGGCGTTGTTGGCTTTTGGGCGGGGTGGCGGTCGGCACCCTGCTGCTAGGAAGCTGGCTGGGGCAGCCGAGCGGCTTTCCCATGAGTTTCTTCGAGCCGAAGGTGGCGGCTGCCTACTGGGTCTTTGGCTTGGGGGCGCTCGGTCCTTTGGTGGTGCTGGTGGCCCTGGCGGCCATGGGGCGGGCAGTGCGCGGGGCGCGCCTGTTTTGGCTGCTGACGGGGGGGGCGCTTTTGTTGCCGGTGGCGTTTTATTCTCTTTATCTCTACACCCCGCGGCATTTGGTGAGTGTGGCCATGATGTTTCTGGCGACGCTGGTTTTGCCCTTGGGGCGGGTGCTCTGGGGGGGCTTGTTGGCGACGCGGGTGAGCCGCGTTTTTCTAGCGACTTTGCTCTTGGTGACGGTGGCTTCTTGGGGAGTGGGCCTCCGCTTGCCGAGTCCGCGCCAACCTTCTCTGGTCTGGGCCAACGCCACCGCCTATCCCACGGCGGATGGGCTGTGGCCGATGGGCGCTTACGGCCCTTTCTTTTTCCGGCTCAGCCGCATGGATCAGGCGCCGATCGATCACAATCAGGACATTTGGGAGGCTTGGTTGCGAGTGCCTGACGAGGAATTGCGCGGGAGGGGAGTTTTTTCCGGAGGCCTCGCCAGCGTGGCCCAGCTCCGCTTTCGCTTGGCGGGGGAGAAGGTGGTGCCGGAAGCGCCCGAAGTCTTGGCGGATGACCGGAGTTGTCTTCGGGAGGCTCTCGGGCACACCGGTGGGCAGGAGTTGGATGTTTCCGTTTTGGGTGATGACCCGCCTAGGGTGATGAGCCGTTCGGGGCACCGGCGCATTTTGCTTTTTGGGGCGCGCCGGCGCGAGCCGGATGGCAGGACGGAGCGATTTCTGGTGGAGCAGGCGCTGGCGCGATCGGTTTTTGGCGGCGATGATTTTGTGACTTGGGCGGCCTCGGAAACCGGTCCCGCTTGGTGGATTCGCCATCGAGGGCATCGCTGCGTTTTGTTGAGTCGACGGCCTTTAGCGGTCGACGGCCAAGCCAGCCAGCCCTTGCCGGTGGGAGAGTGGTGGGGGACCTCCGTCGACCCAGCTGAGATGGCCCTTTCGGCGCCCCCCTTTCGCCCCGAGGACCTGGTGGCGGTGAGCGTTCTCCCGACTTACATGTCGCAAGCGGCCTACGCGCCCAGCACGCTCAGAACGGAGTGATCCCGCCGGTCGAGTCTGGCGGCTTGTTTGCTGGGTTATACCAAGCTCCAGAATTCACTGGAAGAATGGAGGGGAGGTGTAGTGGGGAAGAGGCGCTGAAGCGCGGGGAAGGGAGAGCCGGTGTCTTTCGAGCCAGCCCTGCGTTGCTCCTCGGTTACGGTGCCTGCACCGCGCCCTCGTGGCGCCTTGGTCTGGCCCGAAATCCACTCGGCCATTCTACCAGCCTATTCTGCAGCTTGGTATTACTCGACGAGCAAGCGCTCGATTTCGGCCAGGATTTCCTCGACGGGCAAAAGGCGGCCTGTCCCCTCATAGCCACAGGCCAGCATGCCTTCGCTGGGTCCCAGGAAGCGGGCCCCACGGGCTTCGAGCACTTCCACATTGGCCTGGGTGGCGGGGTGTTGCCACATTTTCCCATTCATGGCGGGGGCGATCACGAGGGGGGCTCGGCAGGCCAGATGAATGGCAGTGAGGGCGTCGTCGGCCAGGCCTTGGGCCATTTTTGCCAAGATGTTGGCGGTGGCCGGGGCCACCAGCAAGAGATCGGCATTGTCTGCGAGCTCGATGTGCCCGGGGTGCCAGGTGTTTCTCTCGTCGTAGAGGCTGGTGGTGACCGGATTGCGCGAGAGCGTTTGCAAGGTCAGCGGGGTGAGAAACTCGGTCGCGTCCTTGGTCATGACGGGATGGACTTCGTGCCCTGCCTGCCGCAGTTGGCTGCACAAATCTGCTGCTTTGTAGGCGGCGATGGAGCCGGTGATGCCGAGCACGATGGTTTTCATGAACTTGCCAGCGAAGGGCTGCTCCAGCGGGTGCTTCTCTGGAGTTCGGCTTGGACGATCGCGACCAAGGTGGTGAAGTCTTCCTCCGGCGTGCCACTGGGGATGAGATAGGCATATTCCGGCCAGGCAGCGATTTCCTCTTCGGCATTCCGCATGCGGAGGGCGAGGACTTCCTGGGTATCCGTGGCGCGGTTTTGCAGCCGCTCACGAAGTTCATCCAAGCTCGCGGGCGTCACGAAGACATCCACGAGCGCTTCCTGAAGCAGGGGTTCTTGGCAGGCGCGCACTTGGCGGGCCCCTTGCACATCGATGTCCATGACGACCATCCCCCCTTCGGAGACCGTTTCGAGAATGGGCTGCTTCAGGGTGCCATAGAAATTCCCATGCACTTCGGCGTGCTCAAGAAGCGCGCCATCGGCCGCCATTTGCTGGAAGGTGTCTGGCTGGAGAAAATGGTAGTCCTCGCCATCCACTTCGCCTTTCCGGCGAGGGCGGGTGGTGCAGGAGGTGGAGTAGAGGGCGCCTCCCTCGTCTCGTAGTCGACGGCAGAGGGTGGTCTTGCCTGAACCCGATGGACCGGAGACCATCACGAGGAGGCCGTGGGTGCGTTCCAGGGTGCCAGGATTCATTCCACGTTCTGGACTTGTTCGCGGATCTTTTCCACTTCGGTTTTGGCGGCCACGACGGCTTGGGCGATTTGCGCGTGGTTGGCCTTGCTGCCGATGGTGTTGTACTCCCGATGGATCTCTTGCAGAAGGAAATCGATTTGTCGGCCGACCGGGTCCGCGCTCGCGAGGAAGCCGTCGAACTGTTGGAAGTGGCTTTCAAGGCGAGTGATCTCTTCAGAGATGTCGGAGCGTTCCGCGAAAAGAGCGATCTCTTTCAAGAGCCGCTCGTCGTCCAAGTCCAAGGGGAGTCCGGCCTCTTCGAGCCGTTTTCGCAGTTGCTGACGGTAGCGCGCCGGCACCTCTTCGGCTACTTCGGCTAGGCGGGCCACCAGCTTTCTGAGAAGGGTGAGTCGCTCTTGCAAATCCCGTCGCAAGTGCCCTCCTTCGTCGCTCCGCATGCCGTCCCAAGCGCCCAGCGCCCGGGTTAGGGCTTGAACGAGAGGCTCGCGCACTTCTGCGGGGTCCCAGTCCTCCGTCTCTACCGTGATGACGCCCGCGTAGCGCAAAAGGTCGGCTGCGCGCAGCGGGGCCTGATCCCCCAAGAGGGAGGCCGCTTGGGTGTAGGCGGTTGAGTAGTCGCGAGCGACCTCTTGATCGATCCGGATGCTCCCGGGCCGGCTTTCGGCCAAAGATTCGACCTGGCACTGGACTTGGACTCGCCCGCGACCCACGGAAGCTTCCACTTGGGTGCGAAGCTCGCTCTCGAGCGCTTGGAGGGAACGAGGCAGGCTGAGGAGGACGTCCTTTTGCTTGCGATTGACTGAGGAGATTTCGACGGTGCAGCGGTGCTTGGCTGTGTTGGCCTCGCCGCGGCCGAATCCCGTCATGCTTCTCATCCCCGCACCATCGCGCGCTGGGCCGAGAGGCCAAGTGTCTTTTCAGCGACGGCGTCGCAGGGCCAGAAGTCCCGAGCAAGCGAGCAACGCCAGCGCACCCGGCTCGGGCACGCTGGCGAGCTCCACAACCTCGATTTCCTGAGAGAAGGTCACGGTGAAGTCGCTGGCCTCGAAGGCCGGCAGGGAAAGAACTTCGCTCGTGCCAACACCCAACAGGACCAGGCCTTCCCGGTTGCTATGATCGTAGAGCGCGTAGGAGAACTGGTAGTCCCCGTTCCCCAGATTCAGCCAGTTCTGCTCGAGGCGGTAGAAGGCATCGTTGGTGGCCTTGGCCACGACCGCTGGATCGAGATTGGTGGCCAGAAAGGGTTGGCCCGCGGTTCCCGACGAGACGCTGGAAGCGAAGTCCTCCGAGGTGGTCGCCGTTTCCAAACGCATGAGCTGGGCGGAATCTTGATGGTCGGCGATCTCTAGGGAGCCCACCAGAAGGCCGCTTGCTCCTGAAGGCAGCTCGAAATCGAAACCGACCGTAATTTCAGAACCCGGTGCTTCGAAACCCGTTACAGTTCTGTGAAACGAGGTCCTCGGGAGGTCATCGGTGCCTCGGGAGTTTTCCACGGCATCCCAAGCGTCGGGGTCATCGAATGAAAGGAAAGCAACGGCTCCTTGGAGGCTGGGGCTCGCAAAAATGAGAAGTGCGAGCTGGATAAAATAGATATTTTTTCGCATAGCTGAGGTCAAAAATGAAGAAGACACTTATATTTAATAAAACTTAACCTTCAATGCAAGTGTTTTTCCAAGAAATTTTTAATTTTTGCATGATCCCGGCTGAAAAGTCTCAATTTTAAGAATAAACAAATTTCTTAGAAATTCCTAGAGGGCGGGCTGGGGCTCCACCGGCCAAAATCGATTTGATACTTGGTAATTTCTGAATAAAGTCTCCCGCTCGCGCGCCCAGCCGAATTGATCCCGTTCGGCCTAAATCCTGCACCCCTTCCCTATTTGATGATTGCCGCCGCCTTGCTTTCGACCCGCTTTCCGAGTGTCCCTTCGGAAAATTGGCGTGGGCGGCCATCTGCGTTCTCCCAAGCGATTTCGGTCTTGGGGCACGCTGCCTAGGGGGAGAGTTTTTACTCGAATGCGGTAAGCAACGATGAGCTTGTATCTGGAATACCTGAAAGAGATCGAGGAACGAAAAGCGGAGGGCTTGAACCCGAAGCCGATCGATGAGGGAAAGCTCGTGGAGGAGATCATTTCGCAGATCAAAGATCCCACAAACGAGCACAAAAAGGACTCCCTGATCTTTCTGATCTACAACACTCTCCCGGGGACCACGAGCGCCGCCGGAGTCAAAGCGGCCTTCCTCAAAGAGATTATTCTAGGGCAAGCTTTCGTGGAGGAAATCCGGCCCGAGCGGGCCTTTGAGCTTCTTTCCCACATGAAGGGCGGGCCTTCGGTGCGGGTTCTTCTGGACTTGGCGCTGGGGGAAGAGATGGAGGTGGCGCAGCGGGCGGCCGAAGTCCTCCGGACTCAGGTTTTCTTGTATGAAGCCGATACCGATCGACTCAAGCAAGCTTACCAAGCGGGCAACCAAGTCGCGGCGGGGATTCTAGAAAGCTACGCCAAGGCGGAGTTCTTCACCAAGCTGCCGCCGGTCAAAGAAGAGATCGAAGTCGTGACCTTCATTGCGGGCGAGGGAGACATTTCGACCGATCTGCTCTCCCCTGGCAACCAAGCCCACTCCCGTTCAGACCGCGAACTGCACGGGAAGTGCATGATCTCCAAAAAAGCCCAGGACGAAATCGTGGCACTGCAAAAACAGCACCCTGGCAAGAGCGTCATGTTGATTGCGGAAAAGGGCACCATGGGAGTCGGCTCCTCTCGCATGTCCGGCGTCAACAATGTGGCTCTCTGGACGGGCAGACAAGCCAGCCAATACGTCCCCTTCGTGAACATCTTCCCGATTGTGGCTGGGACCAATGGGATTTCTCCTATCTTTCTCACCACGGTGAGCGTGACAGGCGGGATTGGCATCGATCTAAAGAATTGGGTCAAAAAGCTGGATGAGGAGGGCAAACCCGTCTTGGACGAAAATGACGAGCCGATCCTCGAGCAAGTCTACTCCGTGGCCACCGGCACGCTGCTGACCATCAATACGAAGACGAGAAAGCTCTACCAAGGGGATCGGGAATTGGTGGATATCTCCTCCGCCTTCACCCCCCAGAAGCTGGAGTTCATCCGGGCGGCCGGCTCCTATGCCATCGTGTTCGGTAAGAAGCTCCAAAGCTTGGCGGCCGAAACCCTTGGGATCGAAGCCCCGTCCGTCTTCGCTCCTTCCAAGGAAGTCTCGCATCCCGGACAAGGCCTGACTGCGGTTGAGAAAATCTTCAACAAGAATGCGGTGGGGGTGGCCGAAGGAGTCACGCTCCACGCTGGCTCGGACGTCCGGGTGAAGGTCAACATCGTGGGTTCCCAGGATACGACCGGCCTGATGACCGCTCAGGAATTGGAGTCGATGGCAGCTACGGTCATCTCACCAAAAGTCGATGCCGCCTACCAATCGGGCTGCCACACCGCCTCGGTCTGGGACAAGAAAGCGCAAGCCAATATCCCGAAGCTCATGAAGTTCATGAATGACTTCGGGCTCATCACAGCCCGTGATCCACTTGGAAAGTATCACTCCATGACGGACGTGATTCACAAGGTCCTCAACGACCTCACGGTGGACGAGTGGGCCATCATCATTGGAGGGGACTCCCACACCCGAATGTCCAAAGGGGTGGCCTTCGGGGCCGACTCCGGGACCGTGGCCTTGGCCCTGGCCACCGGGGAAGCCACCATGCCGATTCCAGAATCGGTCAAAGTGACGTTCCAGGGCACCCTCCAGCCGCACATGGACTTCCGGGATGTGGTCCACGCCACCCAGGCGCAGATGCTGCAGAAGTTTGGCGAGAATGTCTTCCAGGGCCGGGTCATCGAAGTGCACATCGGAACGCTCCCGGCCGACCAAGCCTTCACCTTCACCGACTGGACCGCGGAAATGAAGGCCAAGGCCTCCATTTGTATCTCGGAAGACGAGACGCTCATCGAGTCTCTGGAGATCGCCAAAAGTCGCATCCGGATCATGATCGAGAAGGGCATGGACAATCGGGCACAAGTTCTCCAAGGCCTCATTGATCGCGCGGATGAGCGGATCGCGGAAATTCGTTTTGGGAGCAAGCCCGCCCTCACCCCGGACGCGAGCGCCAAGTATTTTGCTGATTTCGTGGTCGATCTCGACCTCATCGTGGAGCCCATGATCGCTGACCCCGACGTGCACAACGAAGACGTCTCCAAGCGTTATACCCACGACGTCATTCGTGCCCTCTCCCACTACCAAGGCAGCAAACCGGTCGACCTCGGATTCGTCGGCTCCTGCATGGTCCACAAAGGCGATCTCAAAATCGTGGCCCAAATGCTCCGCAACCTCGAAGCACAGCAGGGGAAAGTGAAATTTCAGGCCCCGCTCGTGGTAGCCGCTCCCACCTACAACATCATCGATGAACTGAAAGCGGAAGGCGATTGGGAGATCCTCCAGAAATACTCCGGCTTCGAATTCAATGACACCTCCCCCAAAGGCGAAGCCCGGACCGAGTATGAGAAGATGATGTATCTCGAGCGCCCCGGCTGCAATCTCTGCATGGGAAACCAGGAAAAAGCTGCCAAAGGGGACACGGTCATGGCGACCTCCACCCGACTCTTCCAAGGTCGCGTGGTAGAAGACGCCGAGCGCAAAAAAGGGGAATCTCTTCTCTCCTCCACCCCCGTCGTCGTCCTCTCCGCCATCCTCGGTCGCACCCCCAGCTTGGAAGAATACACCGCGGCCGTCCAAGGCATTCCCCTCACGCAGTTCGCCCCGCCTCTGGAAGAGCTGAGCACAGCGCTCAGTGCATAAATTCGGTCTCCGATCGAGCAAGGCTCCTTGCGAGAGAGGCTTTGATGGGGCAACCTCCTCCTTGGCGGCCTGGGCGATTGAGCAGGCAGCGACCTGGATCACCCCGGATCAGGATTTTTGAAAAATTCACTACGGAAGGTCTCCTTTTGGAGATCCGGCAAGCTCATCGATCTCAAGTTCCTTCAAAAGTGCCCACCCACATTCCTGGCCTCCGCAGCCCCTCCGAGACCGTCAATGGCCTCGTTTACTTCGGACGCATGATCGACAAGATCCGCCTCCACGCCGACCGCCAGCTCCCCGAAGACTGGGCCTCCGCCCTCGGCAACGCCTACCCAAACTCCTTCGACGCCCGCTGCTGCCGCTTCCTGCAGATCGAGTACGATGCCCTCGTCAGCGAAGTCCTCGCCGGCCGCAGCGAAGAACACCTCCTCCAATGGGCCTACACCCAAGGCCGCCAACCCAGCGAAGAGGAAATCGAAATCTGGAACGCCTACATGACCAAGCTCGGCTGGCGCGACGCCATCACCGAGCGCGTCAAATTCCGCCTCCAGGAAGCCAGCTACCCCGAAAACGCCGTCGAAACCATGTTCGAGTTCATCGACCTCGATGAAGGGCGGCTGGAACTGTGATCCCTATTTTCCTTGAAAATCTAAATTTCAACTTTAGATTTTCAAGGAAATGACGCCCCGGTCCTTTTATCTTGAAACCTTGGAGGAGCGATTGCGGGACTTTCCCATCGTCGCACTCTTGGGACCTCGTCAGGTGGGAAAAACCACCTTGGCTGGACTGTATGCCAACACCCGGGAGGCATCACAGGTGCACCGTTTCGATCTCGAATCGCCCGCCGATCTCGCCCGGTTGGCGAATCCCGAAATGACCCTTTCCTCGCTGCGTGGCCTCGTCATCCTCGATGAAATCCAGCGCCAGCCCGGACTTTATCCCGTACTGCGGGTTCTGGCTGATCGTCCAGACACGCCGGCCCGCTTTCTCATCCTCGGCAGCGCCACCCCGGATCTCGTCCAAGGCACCAGCGAAAGCCTGGCCGGCCGGGTCTCCTTTATCGACGTCACCGGGTTCTCGCTCGAGGAAACAGGCTTCGAAAACTGGCAGCAGCGTTGGTGGCGAGGCGGTTTTCCCCGGGCCTTCCTCGCTCGGAGCAATCCGGCTGCGCGGCAGTGGCACGAGGACTTCATCCGCACCTTCCTGGAGCGCGACCTCCCACAACTCGGCATCGGCGTCCCCGCCATCACCCTTCGCCGATTCTGGACCATGCTCGCCCACTACCACGGCCAGATCCTCAAACTCTCCGAGCTGGCCCGCTCCCTCGGCACCTCCGAGCCGACCGCCCGGCGTTACCTCGACATCCTCGAAGGCACCTACCTCGTCCGCCAGCTACCCCCCTGGTTCGAGAACCTGAAGAAGCGGCAGGTGAAAGCCCCAAAAATCTATCTCCGGGACTCCGGCTTACTGCACGCTCTGCTCGGCATCCCGGAGCCGGAGGCCCTCCAAGCCCACCCCAAGGTGGGGGCCTCTTGGAAAGGCTTCGTCATCGAGCAGATCCTCGCCGCCACCCACAACCGGGACGCCTACTACTGGGCCACCCACGGCGGTGCCGAACTCGACCTCCTGCTCTTCCACCGAGGACGCCGGATCGGCGTGGAAGTGAAATACACCGAACGGCCGACAACCACCCGGTCCACCCACATCGCCTTGGAGGATCTCCGCCTCGACGAACTCCACCTCATCCACCCGGGCGCCCACACCTTCCCCCTCGGCGAAACCATCCAAGCCACAACCTTACCGGAGTTCCTGCAGCTCGTTGGCTGAAAGCAAACCCCGACCACCCCGAAAACGCCGTCAAAACCATGTTCGAAATCATCGACCTCGACGAAGGGCGCTTGGGGATTTCCTGAGTGGGGAGAGCGGATTTGCACTTCGCTACGAGCAATCCACTACTCCTGAAAATTCCGGGAGTTGAAGGCGATCACGCAGCCACAGCTTCTCCCGTCAGCTCCGCCAGCCGTTCAGAATAGCAATTTTCTCCTGACGAACTGACGGCCAACAATCGCTTGGCCCGAGTCATCGCAACGTAGAGCAGGCGCATCTGCGTCGAAACATCTTCGGCATCATCAGATAGCCCTCCGACTCCCACAACGACAACAGCCTCAAATTCCAGGCCCTTGCTGCTGGCTGCGGTGATGACGGTGACCTTGCTGGCGCTGGGATCATACGATTTCTTTGAAGTGCTGCTGCCAAGCCAATGGTGATCGATGCCTTCCCTCTTCAAGGCTTGAGCCAGGGCGATTCCTTCGCTTTTGCGGAAGCAGACGATGGCGATCTCCTCACTGGCGACGCTATTTTTCTGCCAGCTGCGAACGCAACGAATAGCATAGTCAATCTCCTCGGCAAAGCTCTTCGCACGGCGGAAGACTGGGTGCGATCCGGTGACTCCGGCAGCCTCAGGCTCAATAAGCGGAACGTGGTCTTCGTCTGCCTCGGATGGGCTGATGTCGTCTTTCGCAAGATCGTAGGCCAACTGCAGTATCTCGCGAGTATTCCGATAGTTAAGGCGGAGTATGGTTGTGCGCCCTGCAGCCTTGATGCCCACGCTCGAAAGACTGAAGCCGAGTCCCTTCCCTTTGCGGTAAATGGACTGCGCGTCATCGTAGAGTAGCAGCAGTGAATCGGTCGCGGGATCGAGCATCTGCGTGACGAGCTTGAGCCATTCAGGCTCGAAGTCGTGCCCTTCGTCGATGAGCACCGCGCCATACTGCGCCCGGGGAATGAAGCCTTTCTCCACCCCGCTGATGACAGCCTCGACTTGTCGAACATAGAGAGGAGCACTCCCTCCGGGAATCTCGACGTGATACGTCCGCAGCATCTCCCCGCACCATTCGTGGAAGTGATGAACGCGCACCTTGTCTTCGAGTCCCTTGGCACGAATGAATCCGCGCAGACGAGCGGCGAGCGAGATGTTGTAGCACAGAACGAGAGCGGGCTTGGCGAGCGAGTCTGCGATCTGCACACAGCGGCAGCCCAGAATTAACGTCTTCCCGGACCCTGCCACACCGTGGATGACTCGGTGGCCATCGCCTAAACTGCGAGCGAGCTGCTCTTGCTGGAGATCGAGAATCTTCACAACATCAGGCGCGGGTTCGTCGTCGAAAAGGTGGGACTGGGTTTCAGTGATCCGATATTCGGGAAACATATGCCAGCGAACCCGCTCGATTTGCGGGAATGTCATCGGCTGGCCAAAGTTGTAAGTAAACATGCCCCATAACCGTTCCTGCAAGGCCAATGGATCGACGGATTCCGCCATCTCATCCTTGCAAATGAGCAAGCGGTCCGGCAGGACTTGCTCCCGCATTTCCTCAGGCAAAAGCGCATTCCATTGCTTCCGCGTGATGTTGGGAAAGACCGCACCGTATCCCCAGGGGAAGGAGAGCTTCCCCTGATAGCGACCCGAGCTATGGCAGAGTTGTTCGTCACGGCCCAGCTTTCCGACGATTGCGGTCACGTAGCCGCGAGCTTGGCACAAGGGGTTGGGTAGCCGCTTATATTTTCCGCCGAAGGCCATCAGGCAGGTGTCTTTATCGACCTCCTTGAAGTCCTCGGCTTTCCAGTCTTTCACTTCCAGCACGAGGAGGCCACGACCGGGATGCAGAATCACGAAGTCGGGCTGCCGACGCTGCCACCCGATGGGCACGTCGTGCCATACCAGATAGTCATCCTCCAAATGACTCTTGAGCAAACGCCCGAAACGTCGCTCTCCGGGAGTCGGACCACGCCTAGTCAATGAATCCTGAGGAAAGAGCTGCGCCATAAATTTGGATACGAACAATTGTATGGAAATTATAGCCGTCAGGCAAGATCAAAAGCCCTTCGACTCTCCTGCGCAGAATGCCTATCATGGTCTGTGGCAAATTGGACGCGCGATGAGTTGCTAGCCGCATTGAACTTGTATCACCGCACGCCCTTTGGACGTCAGCATCAGAACTATTCACCTGTAATTGCCTTAGCCGAGCGCATCGGACGAACGCCAAGTGCGCTCGCGATGAAGCTAAACAACTTCACTTCGCTGGACCCGCTGGAGCAAGCAAGAGGAATCAAAGGTTTATCGGGTGCGAGCAAGGCAGATCGAGCGATCTGGACGGAGTTCACAAATCGAATGAGTGACCTTGCTGATGAATCGGAGGCTGCCTTGGAGCGGTTTGGAATTGTTGCTGATGCTCCATTGGGAACTCCACCATCCGGGCCAAGTGAGGCTTCTGCGGTAGTGCGGATTCGTCGCCATCAGCGGTTTTTCCGTCAGACAGTCCTCACGTCCTATGAACAGCGATGCTGTGTGACCGGGAATCCGATTCCTGATCTTTTGATCGCAAGCCATATCGTTCGTTGGGCCGATGACGAAGAGCATCGGGTGAATCCAAGAAACGGACTCTGTCTGGCAGCGACTATAGACAGCGCCTTTGAGCGAGGTCTAATCGCGCTGGATGACAACTACCGCATTTTGACGAGTCCCCGTATTCGAGAGTTCCTGCCAAACGAAGAACTCGAACGGACATTCGTCGGGTATGAAGGGATGGAAATTCGACTTCCCCCGAAAAACCTACCCGACTCAAAACTGCTAGCAGCGCATCGCAAGAGACATGACTTCGCATAGACCCCTCCGCTCTTCTCCGGGGTGAAGACATCGGCCATGGGGGAGTTTGCAGTCTCAGCCGGGGGCGGCAAGGGGTGATGTGTGGAAAATGTGTGCGATTCGTGGAAATTTCCGCAAATTGAGCGTGGATTATTTGTTTTGCTGCGTAACTAGTTCCTGTCATGATCCGCCGCCTCACTTTCGAGAATTTCTGTTCCTTTCGGGATTCGGGAGAGCTGGTGTTGACGGCCAGCGCCAAGACTCCGGTGGATAATTCGTTTGTGAAATCCCGTTGTGGAGATCAGATGACGGTGCTGGGAGGGGTCTTCGGGCCGAACGCTTCCGGGAAAACGAATTTGCTAAAAGTGGCTTCGTTTCTCCATTTCTTCCTGCGGCATTCTTATCACGCCTTGGAGTCGGATGCTCCTGTCCCCGTGGATTCCTTTCTGGATGGCAATGGGCGACCGGTCCGCCTCTCGGTTGAATTCGAAGGCTGCGGGCGCGTTTACCGGTATGAGGTGTCCTTAACACCCACCTCGGTGAAGGAGGAGCGTCTGACGCTGCGTTCAGACAAAACCAAGGCGTTTCGCACCCTTCTGCTGCGAACGGAGGGCAAGCGGTTGCCACGCCTCAGCCAAGAAAGCGATTTTACCGATTTGGATGCACTTCGATCCCTGCTTCGCGACCGTCCTAACGCCTCCATGGTAGCGGTGGGGCTGGTGACAGGCAGGCGAGAGTTTGAACAAGTGCTGTCTTCCCTAGGTCGCGTCGAAACCAATGTGGATCGGCTGGGAAAAGCGGAGATGCTCCAAGGAAGTCGTGGCCTTGAGATCATTGACTGCGCCCGTTTTTTTCAAGAGAACCCACACTTCCAGGCGGATTTGGAGGATCGGCTCAAGCGGGCGGATTTGGGAATCTCAGGCTTTTCCATCAGGGAGAGGGAAGTCATTGATAGCAAATCGGAGCGCACCCGCACATTACCTATCCCCTATGTGGTCCATCTCTCTGGAGAGCATAAGTTTGAGCTGCCACTGATCCACGAGTCGGCGGGGACGAAGCGTTTGTTTGTGCTGTTGGCTGCCTTTTTGCCTGTTTTGACGGAGGGAGGGGTGGCGTTTATTGATGAAATGGAGTCGGATCTACACCCCCATTTGATTCCGCTGCTCCTGGATCTTTTCGTGGACAAAGGAACGAATCCCAAAAGGGCTCAGCTTATTTTCACTTGTCATCATGTGGAGATTCTAAACCAACTGGCCAAGGAGCAGATTGTCCTCGTGCAGAAGGATGCGGAGAATGTCAGCCGGGTCCAGCGCTTGGCCGACATCAAAGGGGTGCGTCGGGAGGATAACTTTTTTGCTCACTACAATGCGGGCCGCTATGAGGCGGTTCCTGAGCCGCAGCTCTTCTGAACCCATGCCGCGCAGGAAAAGCCTGATTCTTTTTGGGGAAGGCAAGACCGATGCGGTCTTTCTCCGGCATATTTCGTTGCTCTACGAATCCAAAATCGACACCAGGTTGAAAGTCGAAGCAGGTCAGGGCGGCTCCCCCAAAGAGGTGGCCAATCGACTGATTAAGAAGCATCTCCAGATTGGGGCTTTCGACAAAAGTCTACTCTTACTCGACGAAGATCTACCAACAGAGGAGATTCCCGCCAGCTGGCTCAAGAAACACAAAATCGAACTCGTAATTTCGGCACCTTGTTGTCTGGAAGGGCTTTTCTTGACGATGCTCCAAGATCGCCCTCCAGCGCGAGATCGTCAGGCTTCGCGCAACTGGAAGCGGCACTTTTAACGAAAGTATCTCGGAACAGATCGCGATTCCGAAGTGGTGGCGAAACTGCGAGCCAAGTGCCCGAGCCTTTTTCCAAAGGGCCTGCTGGATGAATTCCGCGAAAACAAAGGCCCTGTAGCTGAAATTCTGGCGTTTCTCGGGCGCTGATTCTTAGGGAAACGCAGATCAAGCTTATCTTCGCTGCGTTTCTCCGGAGTAAAGAAATGCGCAGGGAATTGGCGATGCGGGAGGGCTAGTTGAAGCAGCACACCGAGGCGTTGGCGATGCCGGGACTTGAGGGCGAGGAGCAAGGGAAGTGCTGTGAGGACCCTGCCCGCAAAGTCATTCCTCCTCCTCTTCTTCCCCGTGAAGAAGTGCGTGGAGTTCGGCTTCGATCTCTTCCTCGCCGAGTTCGGAGAGTTCGCGGATTTCGGCTTCCAATTCAGCGCGGCGTTCGTCGAGTAAGCCAAGTTCCAGCCGGGTGGCTTGGAGGCGTTGGGCGAGTTGTCGCCGGAGAAGGGTGCGCAGTTGTTCTTTGATCTCCTCGCGCTTTGGTGGGTTGTCGGTCTCGAAATATTCGTGGACTGCGACGTCGAAGGCTAGGCCCAGCCGTTTGCCCGCCAGAAAGCTTTCGGCGATTTCCTCTCCGTCGTGGAATCGGATCAGCCGGTATTCGTGATACACTTCCTGAAATCGTTCCAGCACGGCTTCCCTTTCGGCTTCGCCTTCGTGCTTTTCCACCAAGGTCAGGACTTCCAAGGCCTGGGGAACGGTTTCTCCCAGGAACCGGAGGGTTTCTTCCTGGCCGGGATGGGGAGGCTCTGGTCGTTCTTCGTGTTCCTCTTGTGCCAAGAGAGCCGGGCTGCTGCCCAGGAGGGCAAATGCGAATGCAAAGGTTAAGGGCAGGGCGAGCGGGCTAGGAGTCGCTTTCATATAAAATCGACAGTGGATGGAGGGTGGATTTTGGAGAAGCGATGGCGCCATTGGCGACTCTCTCGGGTGTGCGATAGGGAATTGGCAAAAGGTGGGGAGGATTGCAGGAGGCGGGAGGATAGCGGGGTGCTGGGCGGACGGTCCTCCGGGGAGAGAGAGGGGGGGGCAGTTTGGACGAGGGTGGAGTTGGTTTCGGGTGCGGGAGAAAGAGGTCGCTGCCAAAGGAAGAGCCCGCCCATGACGAGAAAGCAGGCTGCCAGCGGCAAAACGACTTTGGCCAAGAGGTAGGAGCGGCTGGGGCGAGAGGGCCTTTCGGCGAGGACTTCGTCCAAAAGGCCGGCTCGTGGCTGAGGGAGGGCCCGGGCCTGTAGGCCTGCTTGCAGCTGGCAGAGTTCGGCGTATTCCCGTTGGGCTTGTGGGTCGTGAGCGAGCCGTTCTTTGACTTCCGCTTTGGTGGCGGCATCCGCCTCGCCGCTCCAGTAGAGGAGGAGGTTCTTTTGGCTTTCGTTCATGGGTTCAGGCAGGTGTCAGTTGGCTGCGCAGGCGCTCTTTCGCCTTGTGCATGCGAGAGAGAACCGTCCCCAACGGAGCGCCGAGGGTTTCGGCGATTTCCTTGAAGCTGAGCTCGGCATGAAGACGGAGGCCGACTACTTCGCGCTCGGCCTCGGGGAGTCGGTCAAGGGCCGCTTGGAGCTCCGCCAGGCGTTCCTTGTGGGAGAGTAGCTCGCTGGGAGCTGGCTCCTCCGTGGGGAGGGCTTCCCAGTCGGGACTTTCCCAAGCGACGATTTTCTGGCGTCGGCGGAGGAGGTCGAGCGCGGTGTGGTGCCCGATGCGGAAGAGCCAGCTTTTGAAGTGCTTGCGCTCTTGATAGCTGGGCAGGGCTTGGAGCGCCTTGCGGAAGGTTTCCTGGAGGGCGTCTTCACTGTCTTGTTGGTGTCGCAGCATGGTCCAAAGGTAGCCGAAGAGACCGGTCTCGTGAGGGCGGAGCAAGGACCTGGCCGCCTCGGCATCCCCCTCGCGGAGGTAGCGTTCGATCAAGTCTCGGTCCGTCACCATAAGAGGGGTCTCGAGCACCAACGGAGAACTCTCCGATTTATTCTTCCAATCTGCCGCAGAATTTTCGAGCGGCTTTTCCCAATAAATCTCGGGCTGGGACGTTGGTGCAGGAAATCCCCGCGGCCCCGCTCATGAGAATTCTTGTTTCGTTTCTGCTGTTATCGCCCCTCGCCAAGGGGCAATCGTCTCGGGGCGGCCTCGACCTGAATGGCGATGGCATGAGTGATCTTTGGGCCCTGCACTACCAGGCGACCGCTTTGGTGGCTGGCGCGGACACCGATGGCGATGGCTGGAGCAATCGGGCGGAGTCCATCGCGGGGACCAATCCTTTTTTGGCTTCCGATCGGCTGGTTCTGCAAGTGGATGAGCAAGATCTGAGCTCGGTTCAAGTCCGCTGGCCTTCGGTTGCCGGCAAAACTTACGAAGTCTTCTCCAGCAGCGATCTGAAAACTTGGACCAGAGTGGGCGGCACCCATTCGGGAACGGGAGCGCCCTTGAGCGTGCCTTTGGGCAAGGTGGACCAGGCTTTTCACTACCGGGTCTCTGTCAGTGATGTCGATCAGGATCGCGATGGCCTGACCGCTTACGAGGAAAGCTTGCTCGGTCACTCCGACGCCAACCTCAACAGCAGTCTTTCCAACACGGGCAACGACTTGGCCCAAGCGGCCCGCCTGCTCTCTTCCTCGGGCAGCTTCCAGCTCGGCAACCGCACCCTTTCCGGCAGCTTGCCCACCATGGCAGAATCTTCGCGCTTCCTGCAACAAGCCACCCTGGGTTCGACCTATGCCACCATCCAAGGCGTGGCCGCGACCGGCATCCCGACTTGGCTCGAGGCCCAGTTTCTGGTGCCTGCCACCTCCCATGTGGCCCGGAACAACGCCTTGCGCCTGACTTTTCGGGACGAGGAGACCAATGAGCTGCTCAGCGAGTCGGACTACATCTGGGCTTGGTGGGATGCGGCGCTCAATGGACAGGACGCCCTTCGGCAACGGGTGGCTTTTGCCTTGTCCGAGATTCTGGTGATCGGTCAAACCACAGACGTGCTGGAAGACATCTATTGGGGCATTGCGACCTATTACGACATCCTGGTGGACAATGCCTTCGGCAACTACCGCGACCTTCTCTACCAAGTCGCCACCAACCCCGCTATGGGGCATTACCTCTCGCATGTCAAAAACCGGCCCACTGACCTCGGCAACAATCTCTTCCCCGACGAAAACTTCGCCCGCGAGATCATGCAACTCTTCTCGATCGGGCTCTTCGAGCTGAACCAAGATGGCACTCGCAAACAGGACACCCAAGGCAACGACATCCCTACCTACGATAATCAAGACATCACCCAATTTGCCAAAGTCTTCACCGGATTGACCTACAACCCGCAGAACCCCAACAATGGCACGCCCTGGTTTGGCGAGCCAGACCAAGGCCCCGTCCTCAGCGTGGAAGACTACCTCGGTGCGGACCATGCCTGGATGGGAATCGAGATGGCTCAGTATGAGCCGATGCATGAGACGGGGGTCAAGCAGCTCCTGAACGGTGTTACCACCAACGGCACGCTCCGAGAAGACCTCGATGCCGCGATCGACAATCTTTTCTACCATCCCAATACCGGTCCCTTCCTCGCCCGCTTGCTCATCCAGCGGCTCGTGACCTCCAATCCGTCTCCGGGCTACATCTATCGTGTAGCCGCCGCTTTCGGAGACAATGGCCAGGGAGTGCGCGGCGACATGAAGGCCGTCCTTCGTGCCATCTTCCTCGATCCCGAAGCCCGTAGCCAGGCCAGCTTGGCCAATCCCCAATTCGGCAAACTGCGCGAACCCCTGCTCCGCCACACCCACCTGGCGCGGGCCTTTCGCTACCGCAGCGCTTCCGGCCCCCTTCGCATGGGGGGAGAGGATGGTCGCCTTGCCTATGGGCAACAGGCCATGTTGGCACCCTCCGTTTTCAATTTTTATCTGCCCGATCACCAGCCCCTGGGCGCCATCAAAAACGCTGGCTTGGTAGCCCCGGAATTCCAAATCACGACCGCCACCACTACCATCAAGACGCTCAACTTTTTTGCGAGTGCTCTGCCCTTTGATTACCTCATCACGAATCTGGAAGAAGAAGTGGTGAGCGATTTCTCGGCCGAAGAGCAGCTCATCGAAGACGAGGACATCCCTGGCCTGCTCGATCGACTCGATGTGCTCTTGACCCGCGGGCAGATGACCAGCAACACGCGCGCTGCCATCGAGACCGCCCTCAACGCAGCCCTGGCCGCCGAGGCGGGCCCGGGGGAAATCGCCCGTTTTGCCGTCTCCCTCGTGGCCTCCTCTCCCGACTTTGCCGTTCTCCAATAACCATGACCCCCCCGACCCACCTTTCTCGCCGCCGCTTTCTCGGCCAAGCCTCCTGCGCTGCCGTCACGGCCACGCCCATCCTCTCGACCCTACTCAATCTGCGAATGACCCACGGCGCCCTGGCCGCGCCCACCGACCCGAATGACTACAAGGCCCTCGTCTGCTTTTTCTTTGGCGGAGGCAATGACTCGTTCAACATGCTCGTGCCCAGAGGAAACACCGAGTATGCCGAATACGCCCTGACCAGAAGCAACCAAGCGCTGGCGCAAAACACCCTCCTCCCGCTCAACGGCACCCACCAGGGCAAGGCCCTCGGCGTTCATCCCGGCATGCCGGAAGTGCAATCTCTCTACAACGCGGGCAGCTTGGCCTTTGTCTCCAATGTCGGCACCCTCGTCGAACCCGTCACCCTGAGCAGCTTCACCAACAACCTCGCCCAACTCCCGGCCGGGCTCTTCTCCCATTCCGACCAGATCATGCACTGGCAGACCAGCGTCCCGGATGCGCCCTCCTCGACTGGCTGGGGCGGGCGGGTGGCCGACCTCCTGGCGGCCTGCAATAGCAACACCCAGATTTCCATGAACATCTCCCTCGCGGGAACCAACACCTTCCAGTCCGGCAACCAAAGCGTCAGCTACGAAGTGGAACCCACCGGCAACGGCTCCATCGCCCTCGCACCCTACGCTGAAGGAGAAGATCCCACCTTGGCCGCCCTCGGCCAGACCGCCATTCACTCCATGATGGACGCGCAATACTCCAACCTCTTCCAGGAGACCTTCGCCCAGAAAAACCGCAATGCCCTGGACGCCTCCGCCGCCTTCTCGAGCGCCATCGCGGCCCAAACCGTCAACACCGTCTTCTCGCCGAACCGTATTTCCCAATCCTTTCAAATGATCGCCAAAACCATCGCCGCGCGGAATCTCCTCGGCATGCGGCGACAGACCTTCTTTGTCATGTTCGGGGGCTTTGATCACCACGACGAACTCCTCAACAACCAAGCCGCCATGCTGCCCGTCATCAGCCAAGCCATGAGCGAATTCGACACCGCCATGCGGGAGCTGAACGTGCACAACCAAGTGACCACCTTCACCGCCTCCGACTTCGCCCGCACCCTGACCTCCAACGGCAAAGGCACCGACCACGCCTGGGGCAGCAACCAAATGGTCATGGGAGGTGCCGTCCAAGGAGGGCAGATCTACGGCAGCTACCCCAGCCTCGCCCTCGGCAGCGACCTCGACACCGGGCGCGGGCGCTTGATCCCCACGCTCTCGACCGATGAATACTTCGCCGAACTCGCGCAGTGGTTCGGCGTCTCCCAGAGCGACCTCCCCCAAGTCTTCCCCAATCTGACCCGTTTCTACACCCCGGGGGCCGCCCCGCCCGTGGGGTTCCTGCTGTGAGTAATACCAAGCTGCAGAATTGGCTGGTAGAATGGCCGAGTGGATTTCGGGCCAGACCAAGGCGCGACGAGGGCGCGGTGCAGGCACCGTAACCGAGGA
>JBCCJK010000019.1 GCA_039027815.1 Verrucomicrobiota bacterium | reverse complement strand
TGGCTGCCAAGGGGCAGTTGCGACGCCATGAGTGGTTGCTTTGCCGGGTGCGCTATTTCAGCGATGGGGTGGTCATCGGGAGCAGGGGCTTTGTGGAGGGGTTCTTTGAGGCCAGGAGGGAGAGGTTTGGGCCGAAGCGCAGGAGTGGAGCAAGGAAGTTGCGCTTCGGGGACTTCGGGGGGCTTTGCTCCCTGAGAGACCTGCGCGTCGATGTCGTGAGGGGGTGAGTTTTGGTCGGTTTCAGGGTTCGGGATCAGGGAAGATGGAGACGGGGTTTTGGGGGTCGGTCCGGCTTTCCTCTGGTAGCTTGGGATTACGGCGCTTTTTCGACCAGCACTTTGATTTTCATTTCGCGGCTGTGCCCTCCGCGAAAGCCGCCTTTGATGGGGGCCACGTCGTCGTAGTCCCGGCCGATGGCCACTTTCACGTAGCGCTCATCGGCCAGGGTGTTGTTGGTGGGGTCGAAGCCAAGCCAACCCAGTCCCGGAAGAAAGACTTCGGCCCAGGCGTGGGACGCTTGGGCGCCACGGAGGGTGCCGCGCTCGCCATTGTAGAGATACCCGGATGCGTAGCGGGCCGGTATTTGGAGGGCTCGCGCTAGCCCGATGAAGACGTGCGCAAAATCCTGGCAGACTCCGGCCCGGCCTTCCAGGACTTCGGTCATGCGGGTGTGGACGTTGGTGGCACCGGATTGGTATTCGAAGTTTTTGTAGATGAAGCGCATGAGGTCTTCGGCCGCTTGGAAGACGGTGGTGGTGCCCCGGTCTTCCCGAAGGTCAATGGCCTGCCGCCAGATCTCCGGGCCCGCGTCCACGTAGGTGCTGGGCTGCAAGAACTGGTGAAGAAAGTCGTCTTGGAGCTTGCCAGGGAGGGCTTGCAGGGAGAGTTCCCGCACTTCGGCCGGGATTTCGAGGGCGCGGGTGGCGACGGTAATCCGGCTTTCGATGACGAGGCGGGTGTGAGGGTCTTCCACTTCGAAGTGATGGGTCCGATTCTGGAAGAGATCTGCGTAGGACTTCAGCCGCACGGTGGGCAAGATCCGCAGGAAGGCGGAGAGGGTGGTTTGGTATTGGAAGTCCCTCGGCTCGAGGTGCAAGGCGTTGGTGTTCGACCGAACGGCCGGATGGTAGAGGTATTCCGTCCGGTGAAGGACACGCAGCTTCATAGAGGGACGGGGTGGACGAGGTAGAGGCGGTTCACTGCTGCTGGGCTTGCACCATTTGGTAGGCGGTTTCCAGGGACATGCTCTTGCGGGGTGGGGTCAGGATTTTGTCCGGCATGAGGACGTAGGATTGGAAGACGGCATCGCCAATCAAGTTGAAGCCGTCTTGCAGATCATCGAGGCTGGTGTGGAGGCCTTTTTCGAGAACTTCGGCCACGGTCCCGAAGTTCACTCGGGCCAGAAGTTGGCCACAGGCTTTCTCCGCTTCGTTGCAAAAGGTGCCGGGAGCGGTGCCCGAGATGGAATGCAGCCGTCGATCCACTTGAGCCAAGCTGTAGCGGACCGAGCGGGGGAAGGTGCTGGAGAAGAGGAGGATCTCGAGCGCTTTGTCCGGGAGGACTTCCAGCCCGTGGAGGTAGCGGTAGGTGCTGTAAGCGCTGCACGAGCGAAGGATGGCGGCCCATTGCAGCCAGTGAAAGCCCCGCGGGGGATCGGAGACAGTTTCTTCTTCGGAGAGGAAGGTTTTGATGTCGATGATGCGGGTGGTTTTGTCGGCTCGCTCCAGGAATTTGCCCACTTCCATGAAGTCCCAGACTTGGGTCCGAGGGAGGGTGGCTTCGGCGATTCCCTGGAAGCTGAGGGAGGATTTCCGAATGGTTTGGTAGTAGCGGTAGGGGTCGGAGGCGAAGAGTTCTCGACCTTCGGAGGAGTTCACAAAGAGGTAGAGTCCATTGAGTTCCTCCCAGATTTCTTCGGCCAACTGGTCCCGCACCATGCGGGCGTTTTCCCGGGCTGAGCTGACGCAGCTGAGGATGCTGTTGGGATTGAGTTTGTTGGTGGTCAGGAATTCCATGACCGTGGCGCTGTTTTCTTCCTGGTAGAGCTTGGCGAAGAGGGATTCATCTCCGGAGCTGAGGAGGACGGGGCGCCAGTAGTCGCGCAGGCGCTCTGCGTCGAGGCTTTCGAAGTCGAGCAGAAGCTGCTGGTTGACGTCGACCAGGCGAGCGAGGTTTTCGGCCCGTTCGATGTAACGGGCCATCCAGTAGAGGCTGTTGGCGACGCGGGAGAGCATGGGGAGGAGCGGGAGGATTAGGGGTGGAGGACCCACGTGTCTTTGGATCCACCGCCTTGGGAGGAATTGACGACGAGGGAGCCTTTGGTGAGGGCCACTCGCGTGAGGCCTCCGGGGAGGACTTTCACGTCTTCGCCGTAGATGATGTAGGGGCGGAGGTCGATGTGACGGCCTTCCATCTCGGGATCGCAGAAGGTGGGATGAGTGGAGAGTGAGATTACGGGCTGGGCGATGTAGTTACGCGGGTTGGCTTTGATCCGCTCGCGGAATTCTTGGAGGTCTTTTTGCGAGGCTTTCGGCCCCATGAGCATGCCGTAGCCCCCGGATTCATTGGCCGCTTTCACCACGAGTTTGTTGAGGTTTTCCAGGATGTATTGGTAGTCCTTTTCTTCCGAAGCGAGGTAGGTCGGCACGTTTTTGAGGATGGGCTCTTGGTCGAGGTAGTATTGGATAATGGCGGGGACGTAGTAATACATCACTTTGTCATCAGCCACGCCGGTGCCTACGGCATTGGCGAGGGCCACATTGCCGGCGCGGTAGGCGCTCATGAGGCCGGGAACGCCTAGCATGGAGTCCGGGCGGAAGACGACGGGGTCGAGGAAGTCATCGTCGATCCGGCGGTAGATGACATCCACTTTGACCAAGCCTTTGGTCGTCCGCATGAAGACGAAGTCGTCCTTCACCACGAGGTCGCGCCCCTCCACGATTTCGATGCCCATTTCACGGGCCAGGAAGCAGTGTTCGAAGTAGGCGCTATTGTAGCAACCGGGGGTGAGCAAGACGCAGACTGCCTCCGATTCGGTGGCGGGGGAGAGGTGCTTGAGCATTTCCAGGAGGTCGGTGGGGTAGGAGTCGACCGGACGCACGCCCATGACTTCAAAGAGACGCGGGAAGGCCCGCTTCATGGCATTGCGATTTTCCAGCATGTAGGAGGCGCCAGAGGGAGAGCGCCCGTTGTCTTCTAAGACAAGGTAGTCCCCCTGGTCGTCCCGAATGAGGTCCGTCCCGCAGATGTGCATGTAGATGTCCTGTGGGACGTGAAAGCCTTGGAATTCTTTTCGGAAGTCGCGGGAGCCTTCGACGATGGGGCGGGGGATGACGCCGTCTTTCACGATTTTTTGCTCGTGGTAGATGTCGTGCAGGAAAAGATTGAGCGCGATGATGCGCTGGGTGAGGCCCGATTCGAGCAGCTCCCACTCCTCGGCCGGGATGACCCGGGGCATGGGATCGAAGGGAAAGATCCGCTCGGCGCCCTCTTCTTCTCCGTAGACGTTGAAGGTGACGCCTTGCCGCAAGAAGAAGAGTTCGGTCGTGCGCCGTCGATTCTCGAAGTCTTTCTGGCTGAAGCTCTCGAAGCGCTTCAAGAGAGGGGCGTAGTGCGAGCGGACGTCTCCCTCCGGGGAGACCATTTCATCGTAGAAGCCGTGGGTCTGGTAGCCTTGGAACATGGCATTTCCTTCGCAAAGCAGGTTCAGGGCCGGGCCCCCGAAGCGCCCTCAAGATCGCGCGCGTCCAGCTTGAATGGCAGAAGCTGCCCTGGGCAAGCGGTTTTCGTGGTGAGAACGGCTTGTCGTTTGAGAACCTTTCCCGTTGTCGTAACAAAGAAGCGATGAATCTGACACCAACTGCTTTTGGGACCTGGAGTGGCGGACGCTTCATGCACTATGGGGAAATGCTCGAGGAAGGGCGCTACCGCGATCTCATCCGTCTGGCCTACGAAGCGGGCATTCGGACTTTTGTGACGGCCGATGTCTACGGCGCGGGTCGGGCGGACGCCGCGCTGGGAGAGGCGCTCGCGGGTTTGGAGCGGGAGAGCTATTGCCTGGTGGGGATGGTGGGGCACGATTTTGAGAAAGGGGCGCGGGAGGGCTCCAAGGGTTACCCCCGGTTCACTCACCCTGACCTGCGTGGACCGCGGGACTACGCGAGCTACCTGCGCGAGGCGAGCGAGAAGAGTCTTGAGCGATGCCGTGCAGCCAAATTTGATTTGGTGATGCTGCACAATCCCGACGAGATCGGCTACACCCACGAAGCGGTTTGGGAGGGGATGGAGTCGGTCCGGGAGGGCGGTTTGACCGAGGGCATCGGCATCGCCCCGGGCCCGGCCAATGGCTTCGTGACGGACCTCATTCACTGCTTCCGCACCTTTGGGTCGAGGATCGATGGAGCCATGTTGATTCTGAATCCGCTGGAGCCGTGGCCGCAGCGGCATGTCCTGCCGGTGGCCGAGGAAAGGAAGATCGATGTGCTGACGCGGGTGGTGGACTATGGGGGGATCTTTCATGGAGATGTCCGCCCGGGGCATGTCTTCAAGGGGGGCGACCATCGGGGCTACCGCCCAGAGGGCTGGGTGGAAACCGGCAGCGAGAAGCTGGAGCGGATGCGGAGAGTGGTCGGCCATTACGGCTTGCCTGCTCTCCACTTGGCGGGGCTTTGGAATCTGGGAATGCCTGCGGTCAAGAGCCTGGTGCCAACCTTCATCCAGGAAACCGGGGAAAGCGCTCGTCCGATCGAGGACAAGATCCGGGAGTTCGCCGCCCTCCCGGAGGGGCTTCGCTTCACGCCGGAGGAGATGAGAAAGATCGAGGAAATTGGTGAGAACGCTGGCTGCATGGCTTTGAAAGGGGCCAGCACCCGCTATCAAGGGCCGCAAGAGCGAGCTGACCAATGGCCCATGCGGGAGGAGCTTCTCACCATTGCCCAAGACCACGCGCTTGACCCAAGCTGGTAAGCGGGGGAGGGCTCTTTCGCTATGAAGTGGTGGTCCGATCTCTCGCAAGAACGCCGAACGCTCCTGGTGATGGGCGGCTTGGTGGGGGTCATCGTGATCCTGACTTCGGTCATGGCAGGTAAGGAGCCTCCTTACAAGGTGACGCTCGACAACCTCCAGCAAGTCAAGACCGCCATCTTGCGCTTTCATGAGCAGGAGGGGCGTCTTCCGGAAGCGATCGCCGAGCTGGGACTGCCGGAAGAGGAGACCTTCGACCAATTCGGCGAGCCCCTGCGCTATGAGGTGGAGGGAAACAAGGTCACGGTCCTGAGCTTTGGGGCCGACAAGAAGCGGGGAGGCCACATGTTCCACCGCGATTTCGAGACGACCTTCCAAGTGGAGGAGTGATCCCGCCCTCCCAGCGACCAGCTCAAGGTGCAGCGGGGTTAGCGGGGTGAGCCAGAGGCGGATCGAGCGAAGCCTTCTTTGACTTCGCTCTCACTCGATGCACTTCTTGGGAAGATGGTGAAACAGCTCTTCCCCCTTGTCTTGCTCGGCCTGCTTGCGGGCTTGGACCCTGCCCACAGCAAGCTGCCCCATGTGGTGCTGATCGTGGCGGATGACTTCGGAGTGGGGAGCGTGAATGCCTATGGCGCGCCCAAGGAGCTGGTGCGGACGCCGCACTTGGACCGCTTGGCCGAAAAGGGGATGCGTTTTACCAATGCCAATACGCCTGGGGCCATTTGCTCTCCCACGCGTTACGCGCTCCTGACCGGTCGCTACGCCTGGCGGGGCCCGCTGCCCTTTGGTGTGGTCAATCTGATGGAGCCGTTGGTGGTGGAGACCGATCGACCGACGCTTCCGAAATACATGCAGAAACTGGGCTACCAAACGGCCCAGATTGGGAAGTGGCACTTGGGCTATGGCGATGCCAAACGGACCGATTTCACGCAACCGCTCGCGCCCGGGGCGAACGAGGTCGGCTTCGATTACCACTTTGGTCTGCCGAATAATCTCGATGACGCGGTCGGGGTCTGGATCGAGAACGACGGGGTCTACGGCCTGCGTTCGACCAAGCTCAGTCCCTACTCCAAGAGTTTTTACGGCCGTCCCTATCTCGGGTTGGATGCACCTCAGCGCGTGCGGGAGGAGGCTTCCCAGGAGCTGATTTCGCGAGCCATCGATTGGATCCAGCGAAGTGCCCGGGGCCAGCCGGAGAAGCCCCTCTTTCTCTACTTCGCGACCGCAGCGGTGCACCATCCCATCGAGCCTTCCGAGCGCATGCGCGGGGCGAGCGGCTGTGGCGCTTACGGCGATTTCATCCAGGACTTGGATGCTTCGGTCGGTCGGATCGTGGAGGCCTTGGAATACGAAGGTCTCATGGACGATACGCTGCTCGTCTTCACAGCCGACAATGGGGCGGACGTGCCGCGCAATGACAAGACGCGTCCCGAGAACCAAGCGGTCCAGGCCGGGCTCGCGCCCAATGGGGTCCACCGCGGGGACAAGCACACCATTTACGAAGGAGGGGTGCGCGTGCCGCTCTTGGTGCGCTGGGATGGCCAGGTGGCAGCCGGTTCGGTGAGCGACCGGATGGTCAACATCGTGGATCTTTTCGCCACGCTGGTGGAGTGCGTGAGTGGGAGAACGCCCCTGGCGGACCATGCCCCGGACAGCATCAGTTTTGCCTCGACGCTGGCAGGCCAAGACCAAGAACCGCGGCCCGCGATGGTTTCCAGCAACGCGGCTGGGCTCCACGCCCTCCGCCTCGGGCCCTGGAAATACATCGATGATGAGTTCCCCGAGGGCACTCCGGAGGCGCTTCAAAAGAGCAATCGCTCCCAGGCGGAGCGCGCGCTCTTTCACCTCGAAAACGATCCTTCAGAGGGTGACAATGTCATCGCCGAGCATCCCGAGATCGCTGAGCGGATGGAGGCGATGTTGCAGGAGCTGCGCGAGGAGCCGACCCGGCGACCCTGAAAGGTCGGCCGATCTAGTCTCTTTCCACTCTTTGGCTTCCTATGGCCCCCCTTGGCCCCCCTTCGGCCTGGGCGATTTATTCGAAGACGCTCAGGAGCTGACCGAAGCGGAGGGTGGCCGCGATGGCATCGCGGTCGTCCTGCTCGGCTTGGCGACGCATTTCGGGGAGGAGGGCTTTGTAGTAGTCCCCCATGTCGAATTCCTCGGGCGCGGGGAGGAGGGGGTTGCCCCGGACTTCCAGGAAGGCCTTGCGGTGATGCTGGTCGAGAAGGCTTTGGGCGTAGTCCTCATCTAGGACAAAGGCCGGGCGGAGGCGCTCGGCCGCTTGGGCCTTGATGGTCCCGCTGAATTGGTAGCTTTGGTAGAACTGGTAACCGAAGTAGCCGAGAGCGCCGAGCAGGAGGATCACGAGGATGTTTTTCATAGGGGTCGGGGTGCTGGGGGTTGAATGGTGGCGTTAAGAAGCCGCTTGCTGGATTTGACCTTCCACGAAGGTGGTCAGTTTGACAATGTCGGGCCGGAGAGTGGGATCGCTTTTTTCGGCTGGTTGGTAGTGCGCGACCGAGCGGATCTGGCCGTCCTTCCAGACAAAGGCCTCGGGGCGGTAGGGCCCGACTTGGCGTGGATCGCTCCAAAAGTGGATGCCCAGCAGGCGATGGGTGACGGCGTTCGCCAAGTGGAGTGGACCGCTGTCCACGCTGATGACGAAGGCGGCCTGGCGCATGAGCTGCACCAGTTGCGGGAGGCTGGTTTGGTCGGCCAGATTGCGCAGCTTGCCACCGAGGACTTGGCGCTTTTTGTCTGGTCGGCCTACCAGGACAACCCGCCGGGGATAGAACTCGGAGGCGATGCGTTCGATTTCGCCATGGGTGAGGGACTTGCCCTCGCCCCGTGACCAAGGATGCAAGACGACCGCTTGCGACAAGTCGGCCATCGCGGGCGGGGCCGCTTCTGGTAGGGGGGTGACGAGGCGGTCAGGGCGGGCTACGCCGACCAGTTTCGCGAGGGCGAAGTAGCGGTCGATGGCATGGCGGAGGCCCGCGGTCTCGGCCAGGGCGGTCTGAAAGAAGCGCGCCCCTTCCCGGGAATCACGCAAGCCCAGCCGGTGAGGGGCGCGGGAGTAGCAGGCCATCAAGCCAGAGCGGAGAAGGCCCTGAAAGTCGAGCGCCAGGTCCCAGGGCCCTTTGGCCGGGAGGGTTTTGGCCCAAGCATGAAAGCGGAAGGGCAGGGCCAGCCCGCGGAGGGAGCGGCGGGGAAAGCGGATCCGCCCTGCGAGATCGGCATTGCCCTCCAGGAGAGGAGCCCACTCGGGATTGACGACCCAGTGCAGGCGCCAGCCGGGATGGGCCTTTTTGATGGCGTGGACCACGGGGAGGGTGTGCACGATATCGCCCAAGGAGCTGGGCTTGAGCACAAGGACGCGGGCGTCGGCCGGGAGGTTCACGAAGTGCCGGGGTTAGGAGCCGACCGCCAGGCGCTCGGCCAGCATTTCGGGGAGGCCGGCGGCGCGGATCTTTTTCTGCGCGGTCGCGAGATCATATTCGAGGCGACGGAAGACGAGGTGTTTTTCCTCGGGATCGTAGATGACGTAGGAGGCCCGCCAATCGCCATCGCGCGGCTGGCCTACGCTCCCGACGTTCACGAAATACTTTTGGGCCGGCTCGATGGCAAAGCTGGTCGGCTCCGCCTCGAAGACCCGGTCCGCCTTGACAAAGACGCCCGCCACATGGGAGTGGCCGCAGAAACAGACCGGGGTGAATTGGTAGGCAAAGCTGGCCATGGCATCGAAGCGATTCATGACGTAGCCCCAAGCGCCCGGGGAATCGAGGGTGGCGTGGACGGCTGTGAAGTCGCGGATTTGCCGGACCAGGCGGAGTTGGGAGAGCCAGCCCTTGTCGTCCGCGCTCAGTTGGTTGCGCGTCCAGTTGAGGGCTTCTTCGGCGTAGGGATTGAGCCCGTCAATTTGGCGCTCATTGCAGGCCTCTTCATCGTGATTCCCTTTGACCACCGGACAACCGAGGTCGCGCACGAGTTGCAGGCATTCCCGGGGGTTGGCGTTGTAGCCCACCACATCCCCGAGGCAGACAAACTCGGCCACTCCGTGCGCACGAGCATCGGCCAGCACCACTTCGAGGGCTTCCAGGTTGGCGTGAATGTCTCCGAAGATGGCGTAGCGCATAGGACGACTCAGCTTGTAATTGAGAAAGCCGGGAGCGTCAATGGCCGCAGGCTCTCCGGGGGGCCGAGGGTCACTCGATCGACTCCCGGAGGCGGCCTTGCCTTTCCTGCATCTCGGGCAGGAGGGCGGCGGTCCTTTGCTCGGGAGGGAGGCCGAGGGCCTCTTCGAGCTGGGCGAGGAAGTGATCCAGCTCGCGGTAGGGTTCCAAGGAGAGATTGAGGCGAAAGCGAGAAAGGGTTTCTTGAGCCAGGGCCAGGTCGAGGAAGACTTCCTCCAGCGGCAGGGCTCCTTCGCTCTCGCTCAAGCCGAGGCGGAGCTGGAGATTCCAGAGTTGGGCGGCCAGGGTCGGCTTGCGATTCTCCCCCCCGGCCAGCCAGAAGTCGCGCAACATTTCCCAAGCCTGCCGCTCTTGGCCGGGGACCCGGGCGCGGGCGTAGGCTTCGAAGCGGCGGTAGAAAGAGGGCGTGCCGGGGAGCGCGGCGGCCCGGGCATACCACTCGGCCGCGGCCGCGTGATCTTGCAGCTTGTAGCGGTCTTGCAGCAAATCGCCCAGTCGGGTCATGAGGCGCCAACTTTCGGGATTGTTGCGGATGCCTTCCTCATACATGGCGACCCCAGCCTGAACCATTTCCCGCCATTGCTTGCGGCGCACGGGCGGGGCCAGGGATTCTTGGGAGAGCACGTCGGCACTGGCGTTGTAAGCCAACTGCCATCCCCCCATTTCCCAGTAGAGGGTTTCTCGCGGCTGAAGCTGGGTCACCAAGTCATACTTGGTTTTCATTTCCGCCCAGTTTCCTTCACTCCAAGCGGTGTAGGTGTCCAAGTAAAAGAGGCTGGCCAGGACCGAACGCAGCCCCCCGAAGGCCGCCACGAATCCCAACTGGCCCAACTGCTCCCGCATTTCCAGGTTGAGGGCGGCCTGGCGGGAGGGCAGCTCCTGATCCAAGCGATCAGAAACCGCGTCCTCGAGCGGCAGGCGGACCAGGCCGAAGAGGAGAATCCAGCCGAGTAGGGCAGCTAGGCGGGCGAGCTTCATAGTTCTTTGTCGACAAAGGCGAACCAAGCGATGCAGGTGTAGACCGCCAGGTAGAGCGAGGTGACCCCTAGGAGGTAGCCGACGGCTCCATTGCTAATGAGGTCTCCGGCGGCCACCCCATCGATGGCGTTGTAGAGCTGGAAGTCCGGGAAGAGAAGGGATACGAGGGCGGCCCCGGCCTTCGGCAAGAAGGCGTCCCCCTGTCCCGCGAGCCAGAAATCGCGCGCGATTTTTTGGACGTGGCCGATGAAGAAGATGGTGGTGGAGACCAAGATGGTGAAGAGGGTGGAGGAGGCGATGGTCGAGACCAGCAGTGCGATGGCAGCCGCCACGGATGATTTCAAAAACGTGATGAAGACGCCCTTCTGCAAGTTCCAGGTCAGACCGTAAGAACGGATTTCCTGGGCCCGGACCGCTTCGCTGACTTCTCCGGTGGGAGAGAGAAAACGCAGTTCTTCGGCCACGAGGGCTTCTTGCCGGAAGTAGAGCACGCCGGAGAACACCAGGTTCATGAGCAGCATGGTGACGCCGACCAGTCCGAGGACGCCGAGGAGTTTGCCGAGGAGGTATTCGATCCGCCGGACCGGTTTGCTCAAGATGGTGTAGAGGGTGCGGTCTTCGATGTCTTTGGGCAGCAGGAGAGAGGTCGCCACGATCCCGAAGATCGAGCCAAAAAGAAAGAGAGAGCCCAGGGAGACATCCACCAGTTGCTTCAATTGCTCCTCCGGCCGCGGGAAGCGCAGCAAGACCATGGAGAGCACGAAGATGAGAAGCGCGAAGAGGGCGGGGAAGTAGAAAACCTTCATCCTGACCAGTTGGGTGAAGGTGCTGGCAGCCAGGACGTAGATTCGGCGGAAGGAGGACATGAAGGCAGAGGGGGCGGGGCTTCAGTCTTCGGAAGGCAGCGCGGGGCGCTCAGCCAAGGCGACGGAGGAGGCCGGGGTGGTTTCTTTGAGAAAGAGGCGTTCGAGGGTGGTCTTGGGGTGACCACTGCGCAGAAGCTGGGCTTGGCCATCCTGCTGGACGAGGTCCGCGATCTGCGAGAGCAGGGCGGGGCTGGCGTGCTCCAGGATGACCTCGCTCTGCGTTTCAATGGCGATGAGTTCTTCCAGCGGCCCTTCTTTCACGAGCTGGCCCTGGAAGATGATGCCCACCCGGTCGCAGACTTCCTGGACTTGCTCCAAGAGGTGGGAACTGAGGAGGATGGTGATGCCCGTTTTTTTGAGGTCGAGAATGAGGTCGCGAATGATGCGGCTTCCGCTGGGATCGACCCCAGCGGTCGGCTCATCCAGCAGGAGCACCCGGGGCCGATGCACGAGGGCCTGCGCCAGCCCGATCCGCTGAAGCATCCCTTTGGAGTAGCCGGCCAGGCGGCGATCGCGACCGCGCTCCATCCCGACCAAGACCAGAAGTTCCTCAATGCGTTCTTCTAACTTTCGGCCGGAGAGTCCGCAAAGCTTCCCATGAAAGCGGAGGGTTTCCGCGCCCGTGAGGTGCTTGTAGAAGTAGGGATTTTCAGGGAGGAAGCCGAGGTCTTGTTTGCTGGAAACTTCTTGGCTGTCTTGTCCGAAGAGGGTGCAGCTCCCCAGGCTCGGCTTGATCAGGCCGAGGATGATTTTCATGGTGGTGGACTTGCCGGAGCCATTCGGGCCGATGAGTCCGTAGACCTCCCCTTCGGAGACCTCCAGGCTGACGTTCTGGAGTGCCTGGACCCGTTCTTTGCGAAAAGGCACTTTGAAGAACTTGCTGACCTGCTGGAGTTGGATCGACATGGGGTGCACGCTGGAGGGGCCCCGGTCAGCCCGGGTCCTTCAAGATAGGGCACGAGGTGCCCAAAAGGCAAATCGGCTGTCGCGAGAGGATAGCGCTTCGGCTGCGGTGAGCGCGAGGCGGCAAAGGGAGCGAACGAGCGCTCTCTGGGAAGGCTCGCCCGGCTATTGGGCCGCACCCAGGTCCGGGAACTCGAGCCGGAAAAACTCGGGGAGAGCTTCCATGCCCATGGTCATGATCATGAGGTTCCCTGAGCAGTCCAAGGTCTGCGTGATTTCCTGCCAGGAGGAGGGGTCGGACAGATCACTGGTGCCCTGGAGGGTGGCCCCGCTGAGCGCGGACCAGGTCACGATGGCGTTGCTCGCTTCTTGGGTCAGGATGGGCCGATCATCGGTGTGCTCGTCGTATTCGGCCGGGTCGGGCAGCACGCAGTAGCGATCCGAGAGTTCGAGTTGGACCCGATCGAGACTCATGGAACTGCCGGAGGCATTGAAGAGGATGCTGTAGGTGCCGGAGGAGATGGGGTTGTCCCGCAAATCCCATTGGAAGACCCGGAAGGTTCCGTCTCCCCCGAAGGGCCCCGAGAGGCCTTCGACTCCGGTCACGAAGATGCGATCGGGGAATTCGACATCGTCCAAGGTGACGGCATCCGGCGGGATCAGGCGCATCGAGCTGGTATCGGGCGAGTTCCCCAAGGTGCGGATCTGGAGGACGAGGCCCCGGATGGGGAAGGAGGCCGAGTCATCCAGTTGAAACGAGGTGGCCGATTGGAAGCTGTAGATGTTTCCGGTGCTGGTGATGAAGGCCGAGGGCGTGGTGCAGAAGAGGTTGGCGTTGGCGTTGGCGTCCGAGGTTTGGTCGGGCGCGTTGTCGCCATTGGCGGAGGTGAAGTTGTCCCACTCGGCCAAGTCGGTCTGCATGTTGGGATTGTCCCGCCAGGTGGGGGTGAGGAATTGGCCAAAGGCCTCCGAGCTGAGAAGGAGGAGCAGGGGGAGGCGGAGAAACACGACTTTCATAGGGCGAGGGAGGAGGGAAAAAGAGGTGGGGCGGTCTCACCAGACGAGTTCGAGGGAGACAAAGGTGTTGATGCCAGGTTGGGTGTCCCGACCGGTCAAGGCGCCGCCGTTGTGGCCGCTGCCCCGGCGAGAGCGGGACCAGAGGACATACTCTTCATCGAGCAGATTGTGAATGCCGCCCCGCAGGGTGACGTGTTTCGTGAGGTGGACATAGCCATTCAAATCGACCAGCAAGTAACTGGAGGTGGGCGTGACAAAGTCCCCGGCGATGTCCTCGGGCTCTTTCCCGGCGAAGTAGGTGGAGAGGAGGGTCAGCCCCCATTTTCCCGAGGGATGATCGTAGCCGAGCCAGGCGGAGAGTTTCCAGGGATCGATGGTGTTGAGAGGGGCGGTTCCCAAGTCGGGATCGGTCTGTCGGCCGCGCGCCCAGTCCGCTGCCCCGCCCAGGCTGAAGCCTGGCTGGCCGAGGTATTGTTGGCTGACGTCCCAGGAGGCCTTGACTTCGAAACCATAGATTTCGACTTCGTCCCGGTTTTCAATGGTCAGGATTTCTCTCCCAAAGCTGTCCACTTCCCCGGTCGGCACGTTGGATTCCAAAAAGTCGTCGAAGAAGTTCCAGTAGGCGGCGGTTTCGAAGGAGAAATAGCCGTCATTGTACTTCGCTCCCACTTCGTTGCTGAAGGAGCGTTCTTCCTCCAGCTCGGGGTTGGGGAAGACGAGGAAATCGTCCCCGTGTTGGAAGACGGAACTCAACTCCTCGGCGGTCGGGTTGCGCACGCCCCGACTGGTGGTGCCGTAGACGGCCCAGTGATCGGTTAGGTTCACGAGCAAGGAGAGGCTGGGGGAGAGGGCGGTGTTTTGGTAGTTGGCGGCGCTGACCTCTTCCACTCCAATCCGCCGACCGAAAATATCGAAAACCGGGTAAGAGGTGCGGGAGAGAAAGTCCTCTGAGTTTTCGGGATAGACCCGGTAATCATCCACCCGAATGGCGGGCGTGAGAACGAAGCGCTGCTCGGGGCCGAAGGCCAATTCATAGCGGGCGAAGACCCCGTTTCGCCAGACTTCGGAGGGCGCCATGTTGAGTCGATTGTCTGGCTCCGCCGGAAAATCCGTCCGAAGAATGGTGCTGCTGAGCGTGCTCCGGGAGAACTCGTAGCCATACTGGATCTGGTGAAAGACCTGGCCAGTGGTGAATTCTTTTTTGGCCTGGAGATCGATTCCCGCGATGTCCGTCTCGTGGATGACGTCATTGATCCGGTCGCGAACTTCCAAGCTTTCCTGGGAGGCGAAGAAGGCATCTGAGAAGAAGACCGGATTGATGCTGCGGAGGGCGGCCTCGGTCTCGGGATTGACGAATTCCCGGATCTCGAGGAGTTGCCGATTGAAGCTGGAGACGCGGGAACGCTGGAGGTAGGCTTTGAGGGCCAGTTGGTCAAAGAGTGGGAAAGAATTCTCCGGCTCGAAGGTGAGGTCGACGCTGGCGCGAAAGCGTTGGCGCACGGACTTGAGATCGCTATTGGCCACGCTGGTCTGGGTTTGCAGGAAGGCGGAGGGGTCGTTGCCAGTGTTGAAGATCCCGGCTGCTTCCGGTTCTTCATTGCTGATGAGGTCGGTGAAGGAGTGCACCCGAAAGAATTCCACGGTCGGCTCGACGGTCAGGGGTCCGTTTTTGGCGTAGCCTTTGAGCACCAGGGCGTGGCTATCGAACTCAAGGGGGTTGGGAGCGATGTCGCTGTTGTTTTCCAATTCCTGGCCGGTCCGGTAGCTGTAGACGACGCTGAAGGCCTGCGACCCATCCCCCCAAGCCGCGGCGATCCGCTCGTTTAGGCTTTCGTTTTTGGAGGCATAGGTCGAGTCCAGGGTGATGGTCCGGCCTTCAAGGCTGGGACCCAAGAGGGAACGCGGTCCCTCGGTTCGCGCCGAGACGGTCCCGGCCAGGGCATCCGAGCCCCAAAGCACGGAGGAAGCCGATTTGTAGATTTCCACCTGGGAGAGAACGGCCGGATCGAAATAGACCCGTCCGGGGCCGCCCAGGCCTCCGAATCCCCCGGTGATGGAGTTGAAGTCGGGCGGCTGCCGGATGCCGTCGATGTTCAAGTTGACCCGGCTGCCCTCGAGACCGCGGATGTTGATGCTGTTGGAGCCGCCTTCGAGGAAGGGGATGGCGGAGTCCACGCCGGCGAAGTCGAAGGGGATGGAGACGCCCGGTTCCCTTTGGAGGACGTCGATCAGGTCGACCGCTCCCTGGGCCTTGATCTCAGCGGAGGTGATGGCGGTGGCGCTGCCCGGTAGGTCGCTCGTCAGCTCTTCGGTCCGGGAGCCCACCACGACCAATTCGCCCATTTCGCTCGGCTCCGCCCAAGCCAAAGGTCCAGACGCCCCCAGCGAGAGCAGCAGCATGGATCGAGCTATGAATGAGACCTTCATCGAGGAGCGGAGCGAGCCAAGAGCCTAGGCGATAAGTTGAGACGAGGTCTCAACTTACGGGCCTGCACCCAACGGAGTTTTCTGAAAAAGGCAAGCGACTTCGGCCAAAATTCGGTGGGCCGGGCCGGGCCCTTCAGCTGGCGTAGGTTTGGGCGGGGGCAGGGCGGTGCCCCGAGCGCCTTGGCTCCCGAGGAGAGCGTGGCTTCAAAAGCTCACGGAGTAGTTGGCGATGATTCGGAAATCGCTGATCCGGGTGTCGCGCTCATTTTCGCCATAGCGCAGGCGCAGCCAGACGTTTTCCCAGCCCGGGGCGGGGGGTCGGTAGTCGAGAGTGAGGTTGAACTCGCTTTGGTCGGGGAGGGGGTCGGTTCCGTTTCCCAGTGGGGTGCCGTGCCCGAGGCTGAGGGAGGTGGTCAGGCCCTTGAGACCAAGACTTTCCAGATTGAGGAGCGCCCCGGCCCGCAGGGCGAGTTCTTCGGGTCGGTCAAAATCCGAGATCATGAGCGAGGTGAAGCCCGGCGAACCGCCGAAGGGCTTTTGGAGGGGGCCCCGGCTGGTGTAGGAGAGCGCGCAAGAGAGGACGAGGGGACCAAGATCGAGGCTGCTTTGGGCTCCGAAGTGCTGGACGGAGAATTCCCCCACCAGCGCTTGCCCGATGTCCCGCTGGTCGCTGAACTGAAGGCCCAGTTGCAGGCGACGATCCTCGGGGAGGGAGAAGTCGGCCGTCGTTTCAAAGTAAAAGGTGTGGAAAAGGTCCCAGGCGATTTCCTCGATGAAGCCGATGCTGAAGCGGTCTTCCAAGGCGAAGCGGGCCCCTACCAGGGAGAGCCCGGGCGAGTCTTGGGCGGCGCCTGCCCGGCGGGCCAGGTTCTCATAGTCGTTGCTATTGCGAAAGCGGATCCGGCGAAGGTGCCCGGCCCCCAGCTCCAGGTGGTCCCACTCGTTCGAGCGTAGCATGTAGGCTTCGAAGGTGTTGGGCGTCATGCGGCTGTCATTGGCGTTGAGGTAGGGAAGGTTGAAGAGATTGAGGCCGGAGAAGAGAGAGGTGCGGCTCACCTTGAGTTCGGCGTAGGCCTCTCCCAAGACGGCGTAGTCCTCCTGACCGGGCCCGAGGAGTCCCGCGCCATCCCGTCCTTCCGGCCCATAGAGTTTGTGGGAGTGAAAGCCGGTCAGGCCGATTCGCAGGAAGTTTCGAAAGTAGCCTGTTTGCAAGCCGAGTGCCCCGCCGAGGGCGGCCGTTTCCGATTGGCTGCCATCGCCCTGGTCGAGGTGGCGATAGTAAAAACGAGGTCGCCAGAAAAAGGAGGTGTCGTCGAAGAAGGGCTCTCCGGTGGGCCGAGCCGGCTCCTCGATCGCGAGCCCGGGAAAGACGGAGAGATCTTCCGGCGCCGCCCCCAGGAGCCCCAGCGGAGAGGGCTTGGCCTCCAGCTCGTCAGTGAGCGGCTCTTCCGCCAGGAGATACTCCGGCAGGCCGGCCGCCGAGAGCGCGGGCCCGGCCAGAAAGGCGCTCCCCAAGAACACTCGAAAAAAGGAGCGCAAGAAGGGGAGACGGAAGGGCATGGTGGTAGGGTGACGTGGTCAAGCGATCCCGCGGAAAAGAGGAGCAGGAGCCTAGGCCGGCCGTCAACCTAGAAGAAAGAGCGCAGGCGCCGAGAGCGCCCTCTTGGCCCTTTTCCCAAGAAGGGAGGCAAAGAGGGCGAACGCTTAAGAGGAAGGGGGCGAGGGGGAGCCATCGCGAGCGTCTTCCAGGAAGAGGCAATTTTCCGCCATGCGATTGAGGCTTTGCCGGGTTTCGGTCAGGGAGTTCACGAGGCGGCCCAGCACTTGCCGGGTGGGCGGGTCGGCCAGCCGATGCTGCCCGAGAGCCTGGTAGGCTTGGCGGGCAAAGCCTTCGTAGTAGCGGACCCCGGGGGCACCGGCTCGATCCCGGCGGCGTCGGAGGTAATTCGGGAAGAGGCCGGTCAGGATCAGGAATTGATTTCCGGCCGCCAAGTAGATTTCGAAGCGACGCTCCTCTCCCGCCCCCGAGAGGAGGGCGAGGAAATCGGTGGTGTGAGTCCAGCCCCCGGGAATACCGGTCAAGGCAGCCCCGGCTGGGCTGCCGATGCGATCGGCCAGGACCGCGGCCACGAAGTCGGCCACATCGCGATCCTCGATCCCGGCCTCTCTCAGAAAATGACGAACGAGGAGATAGAAGTAGAGCTGGGGAGAGATTTGGAGAGAGAAGGGGTGATCGCCCAGCGCCCGGAAGAGGCGCTCGTCATCCAGGATTTCCGCCAAGGCCTGCTCTTCTCGGAAAAATCGTTGCCAAGGCTCGGGCTCGGCATCGGCGGCCAAGATGGTTTGGAGGAAAGCGAAATCACGCGGCGTGAGCCGGTGGCGGCATCCTGAGAGAATCCATCCCATAAGCAGAGAAGCGGTCAGCTTTTTGAGAGAAAGAGCAGGGAGAGGGCCAAGCTTTTGGCGGGCGAGGACTTTTGTGCTTCCGATTCCCTCACAGTTGGAGTAAACCATTCTCCCATGAAGGCAGTGAAATGGCCCCTGGTTTGGCTTTCTCTCAGTTTCCATCTGAGTTGGGCCCAGGGAGAGGAGGTCACTCCCAGGGAGGCGGCCAAGCGCCTGGTGGGAGTGTGGCAGGGCGATGTCCACGAGCAGCTCGATGGGCTGCTGCAGGTCAGCCGTTGGAAAGTGACGCGCCGCGCCGATGGGACCTTTTCTTACGAGGACGTGACCTTGTTTCCCTCGCGCGGGGTGTATGTGCCCGATGCTTATGAGGGCGTTTGGGAGATCTCCGGGGAGTTTTATATCGAGAAGGACGAGGAGGGCGAAGTGACGACCTTTGTGTGGTTTTTCAAGAAGGAGGAAGAGCTGCGCATCACCATGGTGGATGAAGGACATGAACCGGATGTCTTCGTGGAGCGCAAAGCCGAGCAAGAGAAGGCTCTGGAGGTGCCAGACACCTATCGGAGTCTCACTTGGGAACAGATGGATGCCCTGATCGCGGCGGGGCAAGAGGCCGAGGGGAGCGACTAAGCAATCCTCCGGGAGCGCTTTGGCAGGCAAAGAAAGAGAGACCCATGAAGTTCTCGACGCTCGGCCAAGCCGTTCTGCTCGCTGCCTGGGCCAGCGGGCTGGCGCGGGCCGACCCTCCCTCGCCCGAAACGGGGCCTCCGGCGGTCTTCTACTCTTGCCAAGCAGCCGGGGAAGCGAGGCCGCGGCTCTTTCGGGAGGGGTCCCTCGCCCTGGGTTCCAAGGAGCCCGTTCCCTTGGAAAGCCCTCTCCGCATTGGCAGTGTCAGCAAGTTGTTCGTCGGCACCATCGTTCTGCGATTGGTCGATCAAGATTGCTTCTCTTTGGAAGACCCCATCCAGAAGTGGGTCTCCGGGGTGCCGGGCGGCGCGGAGATCACGCTCCGCCAACTCGGGACCCATCGCTCCGGGCTGCCGGATGCCATTTGGGATGCGGAGTTTCAAAAGGCCATTGTGGAAGAGCCCGGGCGATTTTGGAGGGCGGAGGACATCTTGGAATCGGTCTTTCGCCAAGAAAGGGTGGCTCAGCCGGACGAGCGATTCGTCTACTCCAACGCCAACACCATCTTGCTCGCCCTGGCCGCCGAGAAGGCGAGCGGGAGAAGTTTGGAGCGCTTGCTGGCGGAGGAGATTGGCCAGCCCTTGCAGCTGGAAGCGACCCTGAGCCACGACCGCGGGCTCCGGCCGAATCGGGCGCTGCGCGCTTACCGCCATGCCAAACCGGATCACCCCATTGGTTATGGCCGGGTCCTGACCGAGGTCACGGCTCTGAGCGCTTCTTGGGCCCACGCGGCCGGGAATTTCGTCTCGACGCTCCCGGACTTGGCGAAAGCGGCCCCCGCGCTCTGCTCCGGGGCCCTGCTGAGCGAGGCATCCCGCAAAGAGCTGCATCACTGGCGGGAGACCGGGCAAGAGGGTTGGCGCTACGGATTTTGCATCGAAAATTGGGACGGCTTGGTGGGACATCGCGGCGACGTGCCAGGCTACCAAGCGGTCATGGCCCAAGAGCAGGAAGGCCCGAAGCGGACCTGGGTCGTCGTGACCACGCTCTCCAATTATGCCGATGGCTCGGGGCCGGCCAATCTCTTCCTGGAGTCGCTCCGGGAAGGATCGTCCCCCGCTAAAGCCAAGTGAGAAGCGGCACCCACCCGCGAAGGGCCAAAAGCCCAAAGAAGCCGAGGAGGATTCCAGCCATCGTCCGGTAGCCCCATCCCTTGCGCCGAGCGAGGAGGGCCACCAGGAGGCTAAGGATCGCCCCCCCCAAACTCAGGCCCAAGAGGCTCAAGGCCTCCCAACCCGGCCGCCCGAGAGTGCCCGCCTCACCCAGCAAGCCCCATCTCGCAAAGCCTGCCAGAAGAGCCAGGGGGAGGAGTCCGCCCACGCCCAGGAGCCAAGTGGCAGCGGAGGGGGGCTGACCACGAATCTGGCGGACGCCTGCCACCAGCAGCAAAAGAAAGGCTGGAAGAGAAAGCGCCAGGCCAAGGAGAAAGAGAATCAGCTCGCCCAGGAGCCAAGCGAAAGAGCTGCGGCGATAGCTCTCGCCATCGATCCAAAAAATCTCGCCCCCCTGCTCGTGGAAGCAGCCGGTGGCCACCAGCAAAGAAGGGGCTCGGAATTGGTTGGGCCCCACGCTTTCCCAAGGCTGGGCCGGGCCGAACCACCCACGAACCAGCAAGTGATCTTGGCTTGGGGTGATCCGACGCACATCCAACAGGCTGGCTAACCAGGCGCGTAGGGGCATATCATGACTGTAGTTTCGATACCAGCCCTGGTCGACGCGGCTGCGAAGGGCTCGGCTCGGGGGAAGGGTCAGCTGAGGAAGGTCTCGCGACGCCCAGTCGGCCGCTGCCTCCCGCAGGCGAGCCATCCCCTTGCGATCCGCCTCATTGGCCAGCACCAAAAACCCCCTTCCTTCTTCCGGCAGGTAAGCGAGACAAGAGAGAAAGCCTTCCGTGCGTCCCCAATGTCCTCGCCAAAGCCTTCCGGCTTCCCAGAAAGCGAAGTTTCCTAGCCCGTAAGCGTCCACCCCAGCCCGAGCGGCCGCGGAGGTTTCCCCCCGTTCCAAACGCTCCAAGCTTTCTCGGGAGAGAAATCGCTCCCCCCCGGAGGTCAGACCCCGCGCCAAAAGCATTTCCAGGAGACGCTGCAAGTCGCCCGCGGACGACACCAGAGAACCGGCCGGCCGAACGGGCATTTTCCAGCGGGCGGCCGGTTGGGGTCCGTTCCAAGAGGGCAGGACGCGCTCCTCCGCGTGGACGGAGAAAGTGGAGTCTTTCAGGCCGAGCGGTTGGAAAACCTCACGTTCCATCAAAAGATCGAAAGGGACGCCCCAAGCCTCCTCGAGCACGGCGGCGGCCAGGGTGATGCCCAGGTTGCTGTAGGAATAATGATGGCCGGGGGCCCAGCGAAGCGGGATGGGGGCTTGGGAGCGGACGTAATCGACCGGGCGGAGATCATCGCCTTGGGCGGCATACTCGGCGTAGCTCGATCCCGGCAGACCGGCACTGTGTTCCAGCAGCATGGCCAGGCTGGGCTCTCCGGGCCCCTCGATCCAGCCGGAGAAGGGAGGGGCCAAGGGTGCGTCCAGCTCGGCCACCCCCGCCTCGACCGCTCGCATCGCCAGCAGCGCGGTCACCAATTTGCTAAGCGAGCCGACCCGGAAACGGCTGGCCGGGAGCGCCTCGCCGAAAAAGAGGCTCTCCGTGCGTTCATCGCGGACCATCACCACGGCAGCGCCCCGGAGCCCGCTTTCGGCGAAAGCGCTTTCGAGCTCACCGGCCAGGGAGCTGGTCGTGGGACCAGCCGACAGCGCGACCGCGGTCAAGAGGAAAGGAAGGAGCGGGCGCTTCACGGGCTAGCTTCTTCCTACGCAAAAATAGGGAAATCGACAAGCCACCGCAACTGCCAAACTTCGCGCTTGCGGAGCGGAGGCAGCGATTCAATGAGACAAGGTCTCAGTTCTCTAGGTCGCTCTCTCGCGGCCAGAGCACTGGCCACTCCACCCTTCTTATGAAAAAGCATCTCTCTTTCTTTTTTCTTGTTTCGATGTCGGTCAGCCAAGCGGCCACCCTCGATTTAGCGACGACCATGGATGGTGATAGCTTCATCTCTGAAAGCACTCTCACAGGTGCCATTGCGCAGATTAACTTTGGTGACGGCAGCTTGGGCGATGACGATGGCCTTTATGACATCAACGACCCCTCCACCTTGCTGGAGGGCAGCGGTGGCGGTGGCGGGGTGGATATCTTCCCGGGCGAAACCGCTTTCGCGGTGGGAGGGTTGACCTATCTCGATGAGGACGTCGTCGGGATTGGAACCGAAGTGGTGGGGGTCGACTCCCTCGATCTTTCCGCCTGGTCCAATGACATCCCAGTGGCCGGTCGAAACGATTGGTTTTTCGATGCTCCCAACTTTTTTAGCTTTGGGGCCGTGGGACCTGAGGACACCGTTACCTTGCAAGATGGAGTGGTCACGGGTGCCGATCTCTCTGTGACAGCCACTTTCAGCATCTTTGATTTCTCAGCGAACCAACGAAACTTCACCGGAACGTTCTCCATCTCGGGAGCGGATCTCTCTTTCCAGATCAATGACGTGCAGGATTTTTCCACGCTTGGAGGAACCTTTCCTACCAACGTGATTTTTGACCTGACCGGTTCGGTCAACGCCATCCCGGAGCCCTCGACCTCGCTGCTCTTCGGCGCGAGTGCCGGGCTCCTGTTCTTCCGTCGCCGCCGTTAAATGAGGCTTTTCGCCCTGCTGCTGCTCGCAGTCGGCGCGGTGCCCTTTGCCCCGGCTCAAGACCCATGGGTCGAGCCGGAGCTCTCTCCTGTTCCGGAAGAGGAGCCTCCGATCCGGCCCCTCCCCGCCCCCAGCCTGGAGGAGTTGGAACCCTTGGTGCTGGTGGGGACGAAGCTCGACAGCACCATTTCGCAGGCGATGGCCTCGGTGGGGCGGCTGGATGGGGACCGTCTGGATACCGCAGAGATTCGTGATCTGAATGGGGCCTATCGGCTCTTGGCCAATGTCCGGGCCCCCCAGTTTGTGGACGGCGGTTTCGTGATCCGTGGAATCAACTCGGAAGCCCCGGATGCGGAGAACATTTCCGGGGACCAAACGCCTCTCTCCACCATCTACGTCGATGGGGTGGCGCTGACACAGCAAGCGGCCCGGCGGGGTCCGACCGGGGTCTGGGACGTGGAAAGTGTGGAAGTCTACCGGGGGCCGCAATCGACTGTCCAGGGCAAGAACGCTCTCGCGGGCTCGGTGGTCATCCAGACGAAAGACCCGGTCTTCTTCCTCGAGGGCGCCAGTCGGGTGACCTATGGCAACTTCTCCCGCCAGGAAATCGCCACCATGCTGAACCTGCCCGTCTCCGACTTCCTGGCGCTCCGACTGACCTACGAACGCTCCGAACGCCGGGGCTTCGTGGACTATCCCAACTTGGTGGACTTCTCAAAATTTGAGGACTTCCGAAGCGCAAACTTTGAGCAGTATCGGGGCAAAGTCCTCCTGGAACCGGAAGGGGGTCGCTTCCGCTCGGTCTTGACCTTTGCCTACAGCGACAGCTCGCCCGCTCTCAGTGATGTCTTCGGTCCGAATGCCCCGGTTCCCTTTCGGGATCCCGCCATTGAGCCGGTGGAAGACTTTTTTGATCGCGATTGGCTCAATGACTCGGGCGCCACCCAGATGAGGGATTTGGTCACGCGAAGCTTTTCTCTCGATGCCCAGTATGAGATCAACGATCACCTCCGGCTGAACCTGCTCTCCACCTACATTGACACCAGCCTGGGCGTCCGCACGATCAATGACGATTTCCTGCGCACCGATGAAGAGCGCGAATTCACCCAAGAGGTGCGGGCCAACTGGGAGAACGATTGGAGCAAGGCCGTCCTGGGAGTCTTCAGCAGTGACCTGAGTGTGGAGAGCACCCAGAACGCGATTGAGCGGACCCGAACCAACCAAGCCATTTTTGGGGAGGCGGAGGTCAGGGTCTGGGCGGGCCTGCATCTCATTGGAGGAGGGCGGCTCTTTGAAGAAAGCGTCGACTTCGAAAGCACCCCCCTCGGTGTCACCAACACGGCTCGCTCCGACGAAAGCGGCGCTCTCCCTAAGGTGGGCGCTCGCTATGACTTCGCGCCCGAGCACACGCTCGGCTTCACCTTTCAAAACGGGTACCAGAGTGGCGGCTCCGGGATCGATGGAACGGAGGTCTACGAGTTTGATCCCTCGTCCACCGATCACTATGAGGTCGCCTATCGCTTGGCGCTCTTCGACCAAAGGGTCCGCTTGGCCGCGAACGCCTTCTACGCGGATTGGACGGACCAGCAGGTGGTCCTGCGGACCTTCGATCTCACCACGTTCTCTCCCAGTGAGCGGGTCATCAATGCGGCGGAATCCCAAATGTGGGGAGGGGAAGTGGAGATCTCCATCGAGCCGATTGAGAACCTGACCCTCTTTGCCTCGCTCGGCTTTCTCGCGACCCAATACCAAGAATTTCGCTTTGAGATCGACCCCGCCATCACCCAATTCCTCCCCCTCCCGGGAGAGCTGGATTACCAAGGCTACGACTTTCCGGAATCGCCCCCTTTCAATGGCAGCGTCGGCTTTTCCTGGAAACCAGCCAAGGGCTTTTTCTTGGCCGGGGACGCCTCTTACACAGAGAGCTACTACAGCCCGGTGCTCTTCGCTAGCACCAGCGCCACGGGCTTGAATCTCCCCATTCAGGTCCCCCAAAATGATTTGGTGAAAGTGCCCTCCTTCCTCACAGTCAATCTCTCTTGCGGCTACCAAGCGGAGAATTGGACCTTGAGCTTTTTTGTCGAAAATCTCCTCGAGAAAGACTACCTCATTGGAAAGGTCCCCGGGGTGGAGTTTTCTTTCTTTGAGGGCGTCTCTTTCCAGGACGATTTTCTCGCGACGGTCGGCCCTCCCCGCACTTATGGCATCGCCTTGGAAGTTCGTTTTTGATCGCTGACTATGAGAGCCTTTTTTGTTGTTTATGTAGCCATCCTTCTGAGCGCCTCGGCTCAGTCAGTCCAGATTCCTCTGACGGGAGTCGGAGCCAGCGAAACCAGCGGAGATGGCTTTGCCTTCGTCATTCCCAATCTAGACGGGATTGGAGGAGGGCAGTTCAATCCTTTGACCTACCCCGTGCCTCCCTTCGATCCAGGTCAAGCCACTCCCAGTAAAAATCCCAGTCCACCTGGGCCCAACGAGGTTTTTTCCTTGGGGACTTTGACCTACAATGCCGCGAGCCTCTCTGGGGTCGGTGTGGAAACGCTTCCTGTGACCGGCTCCATGTTCTCTTTCGACTTTTCCAACTATGGCCAGGCCACGGTCAATGAGCTGGCAATCATCGGCACCGTGAATGCTTCCATCAGCCTCTCGAATCTTTCTGGTCCAGGCCTGAAGTTCGTCGATGGAACGCCGGTGGCACTCGACTTCACGGCGGCCATTCAGTGGCTCCCCACACTCAATGGGAGCCCCCAAACCTACCAGCCTCCGAGCTTCGCTCCCGCCGGCTACACGGGCTCCCTGACAGTGGAGAATGGGACGTTTACCTTTGCCCTGAGCGACAGCACCCGGAGGTACTACATTGGAGCCAAAAATGTGGTGTTCACTTTTGACCTGGTCGCCACCGTCACCTCCCTCCAGGAACTCCCCAGCCCGACTTTTCCGACAGTCACGGTGCGCTTGAATGAGGAGAGCGAGGTAGAAGTGGCTTACGAGTTTCCCGAGGAGCCAGTTGGCACCTTCCAACTGGAAGCTTCGAACACCCTGGGGAACGACTGGGAGGACATGGGAGCGCCCTTCTCAGCGGGGGGGAGCACGCCGCCGGTGCCGATTTCGTTTTCGGAGGAGCCAAGGAGGTTTTTTCGGGTGCGCTTGGCGGAGGACTAGAAACTGCCTAGGCCAGCTTGGCGCGGACGGCTTTTAGGAGCGTCTCGATGCCTTCCCGCTGGCTGCCTGCTCCGCGGGCCATCCCGGGCTTGCCGCCCCCGCGTCCGCCTACCAAGGGAGCGAATTCTTGGAGGAGCTGGCCGGCGGGGTGGGCTTTCTCGGTCGAGTAGGTGCCGAGGTGGGCTTTCTCCCCATCGTCCACCACCAGAAAGGCCACGCCCGCAAACTGCTTCTTCTTGAGCCCGTTCAAGAGTTCTTGCAGGAGGCTGGCTTGGCCGGCGAAGGAGGCCACGATGGCCCCTCCTTCCGCGATGAGTTCGGTGAGGGCGGCGTCGGCTTCTTGGGCAGCGCGGGCTGTTTGGGCTTTTTTGACTCGCTTCTCCGCTTCGATGGCGGCTTGCTTGTTTTCCGCGAGGATGGCTTGGCCCATGGCGACGGTGGCGTTGATTTGCGCAAAGTCCCCCTTTTCCACCAAGAGAGCTTCCATGATGCGGGGTAGCTCTCGGGCGCTCAAGGTTTCCCCGCCCAGCTGAGTGAGCTGGGCATTGGCTGCGGCCAACTTTCTGCGGGCGCTCTCGTATTCCGCATCCCATTTCTCGACCTGCTGGCCGAGGTAAGCGAAGGCCGCTTCCCCGCAAGCGGCTTCGATCCGGCGAACGCCCGCCGCCACCGCCCCTTCGCTTTTGATTTTGAAGAGGCCGATCTCTCCGGTGCGCGGCACGTGGGTGCCGCCGCACAGTTCCATGGAGTAGCCGTCGAGTGCTCCCGCCTGGCCGCCGATCTGGACCACGCGGACGGTTTCTCCGTATTTGTCCCCGAAAAATTGGGTGATGTCAGAGCGCTCTTTGACTTCCGCATGCGGCACTTCTGTCCATGAGATGGGGTCGTTTTTTTGGATGCAAGCGTTGACCGCCGCTTCCACTTTCGCGATTTGCCCGGCCTCGAGCGGGCCGCTGCTGAAGTCGAAGCGGAGGCGGTCCTGATCCACCAGGGAACCTTGCTGGCTGGCGTCGGGAGAAACGTGTTCGTGAAGAGCCCAGTGGAGAAGGTGGGTGGCGCTGTGGTGGGCTTCAATGGGGCGACGGCGGGTGGGGTCGAGCTTGAGGGTGACGATGTCCCCTTCTGTGAGAGCCGCCTCGGCGGAGACCAGATGACCGCGCGCTTGGCCGATTTGTTGCACGCCGCGGATGGGGTGGCTTTGCCCGTCTTTTTCGAGCGTGCCGGTGTCCCCGACTTGGCCCCCCATTTCCGCATAAAAAGGCGTCCGCCCCGTGATGATGATTTTGAGGTCTGCTTGCTGGTGAATCTCCAGGATTGTGGCTTGGCACTCGCTTTGTTCGAAACCCACGAAGAGGGTTTCGGTCTCGGTCGCGATGTCGAGGGCTTTCACGATTTCCTTTTTCTGTGCGGCCTGCGCTTGGGCGCGCTGCTTCTCCATGCCGGATTCGAAGGCGGCCATGTCGACGCTCAGGCCGCGCTGCCGGGCGAGCAGTTGCGTGAGATCGATGGGAAAGCCGAAGGTGTCGTAGAGCTTGAAGGCGGCTTGGCCGGAGAAGACTTTTTTGGTGCCTTCCAGCTCCGCTTCGAAGAGTTTGAGGCCGCGATCCAGGGTTTCGTTGAAGCTGTTTTCCTCTCGGGCGAGGGTTTCCCGCACGAGGTCGGTCCGCTGGCGGATTTCCGGAAAGACGTCTCCGAAGTGGTCTGTGAGAACGCTCACTAGTTCGGGCAGGAACGGCTGATCGCCTTTGAAACCGAGATCGCGGCCGTAACGGACGGCGCGGCGGAGAATGCGGCGGAGAACATAGTTCCGGCCATTGTTGCCGGGGAGGATGCCGTCGGCGATGGAGAAGCTGAGCGTTCGCACGTGATCGGCGATCACTCGGAAGGCGATGGCCGTTTTCAGTTTCAGGTTTTCAGTTTCAAGTTCCTTGCCCGGATAGATGTCCTCGTATTTCTCGCCGGTTAACTGTTCGAGCTTTTGGAAGAGCGGGGTGAAGACGTCGGTGGCGTAGTTGCTGATTTTTTGGCTGAAGTCGCGGCAGCCTTGGGTGCCTTGGAGGATGGAGCAGACGCGCTCGAAGCCCATCCCGGTGTCGACGTGTTTGGCCGGGAGGTCGCGGAAGGTGCCGTCGGCTTCCGCATTGAATTGGATGAAGACGAGGTTCCAGATTTCGATGCATTGATCGCTGTCCATGTTGACTAGCTGGCCGCCGGTATCGCCTTTCGGCGTGAGGTCCATGTGGACTTCGGAGCAGGGGCCGCAGGGGCCGGTGTCGCCCATCATCCAGAAGTTGTCCTTCACGTTGCCGTTCACGATGTGGACGGCGGGGTCGAGTCCGGCCTTTCGGAAGAGCGCCGCCCAGAGGTCCCAGGCCTCTTGGTCGAATGCGCTGGGATCGGCCTCGGCCGGGGCGTAGACGGTGGCGTAAAGGCGTTCAGCGGGCAGGCCCCAACGCTCCACCAGGAGCTCCCAGGCCCATTGAATCGCTTCGGCTTTGAAGTAGTCGCCAAAGGACCAGTTCCCCAGCATTTCGAAGAAGGTGTGGTGGTAGGTGTCGAGGCCGACGTCTTCGAGGTCGTTGTGCTTGCCTCCGGCGCGGATGCACTTCTGGGTGTCGGCGGCTCGGGGGGGCTGGTAGGGGGCGGTTTCGGTGCCGAGGAAGTAGGGCACGAATTGGTTCATGCCGGCGTTGGTGAACAAAAGGCCGGGGCTTTGGGGGAGGAGGGAGGCGGAAGCGACCAGCGCGTGCTCTTTCTCTTGGAAAAAATCGAGGAAACTTTGGCGGATCTCGGCAGCGGTCATGAGGTCGCTAGGGATAGCGGAATGGGGGGGGGTGGTCAATGGCCTTCAAGGTTTCGGGTGTCAGGTTTCAGGCTGGGCGCTTTTAGGGTGAACAAGGCCTTGTCTTTGAGCGATTTGTCAAAGGTCCAAGTGGTTTCGCAGCCCCGGCTCGAAAGACACCGGCTCTCCCTTCCCCGCGCTTCAGCGCCTCTTCCCCACAACACCTTCCCTCCATTCTACCAGCCAATTCTGCAGCTTGGTATAAGTCGCAGGGCTCTCATTCGGAGGCCGGGGGGCACCAGCGGGTGAGGGCTTGGGCCAGTTCTCGGGGCGCGATCGGTTTGGTGAGGTGGGCGTTCATGCCCGCTTGGAAACATTGGTCCCGGTCTTCTGGTCGCGCGTTCGCGGTCAGGGCGATGATGGGGACGTCCCGCGGGGTGAGGGCGTCGGTCTGTTCCCGGATTTGGCGGGTCGCTTCGCGCCCATCTAAGACGGGCATTTCCATGTCCATGAGGATGAGGTGATAGCGTTTGTGGCGGGTGGCTTCAGCGCCTTCGAGGCCATTGAAGGCTTGGTCTGGCTTGAAGCCGAATCGCTTGAGGAGGCCGTTGATGACCATGCGATTGGTGGGGTTGTCTTCTACCACCAGGATTTCCGTGCCTTTGGCGATCTCCGGGTCGATCAGGGACTGCAGCCGGCCCCCGGCCGGGGAGGAAGGGCTTTCCTCCACTAGTTGGGAGCGTTTCAGGCGGACGGTGAAGGCGAAGGTGGAGCCTTGGCCCGGTTTGCTGACGACGCTCATTTCACCGCCGAAGAGTTCGGTGATCTTGCGCGAGATGGCCAGCCCCAAGCCGGTGCCGCCAAATTGGCGAGTGGTGGAGCTGTCTGCTTGGGTGAAGGGTTCGAAGAGTTTTTCTTGTTTGGTGGGTTGGATACCGATGCCGGTGTCGCTGACCGAGATCCGCAGCAGAACGTTTTCCCGGTTTTGATCCAGCAATTCCACGTGGACGCGGATGGAGCCCATCATGGTGAATTTGAGGGCGTTGGAGGTCAGGTTGAGAAGGATTTGTCGGAGGCGGGTGGGGTCGCCGATGAGCTGGTCGGGCACGTCTTCTTCCACCTGGCAGACGAAGTCGATCCCGAGTTCCAGGGCCCGGGCGGAGGGAAGGCCGGCGAATTCGTCGACCAGGTCGCGCAAGCTGAAGTCGATCTCTTCCAGCTCCATTTTGCCGGATTCCACTTTCGAGAGGTCGAGGATTTCATTCAGCAGGCTCTGGAGGGATTCCGCGCTTTGCAGGATGACTTCGGCATATTGTTGGTGCTGGGGTGGGAGGCCGGGGGTGTCGAGCAGGAGGTTGGTGATGCCGACCACCCCATTCATGGGGGTCCGGATTTCGTGACTCATGTTCGCGAGGAAGGCGCTTTTGGCATCGCTGGCCTGCCGGGCCTGTTTGGCCAGCTGGCTGAGTTTTTCCTGCTGGCGGACCGATTCGCTGAGGTCGGTGTGGATGCCAATGATGCGGACGGGGGCACCTTGTTCATCCCGTTCAATGACTTGGCCTCGGGAGAGGATCCATTTCCAGGAGCCATCGGCACAGCGCATCCGGTGCTTGGCGGCATAGACGGAGGTGTTTCCGGCGACGTGGTCCTCGAGCGCTCGTTGGCATTGGGGGAGGTCTTCAGGATGGACGCGGGATTCCCATTCCTGGAAGCGATCGCTGATTTCATCCACGTGGTAGCCCAGCATTTCGATCCATTGGCGGGAGTAGAAGACGGTGTTGTCGGTCGCGCACCAGTCCCACAGTCCATCGCCCGCGCTTTCGAGGGCGAATTGCCAGCGGAGTTCGCTTTCTTTGAGCGCGGCCTCGGCTGCCCGGCGTTTGCTGAGGTCGCGCGCGATGCTGACGTAGCCTTTGAGGTTGCCCTGCTCATCGAAGTTCGGCGTGACGGTGAGTCGCACGGGAAGGGGGGAGCCATCTTGATGCCGGTAGGTCCATTCCCGGGTTTCACTGCCTTCGAGGAGGGGCTTGCTCACGAGGACGGAGAAGCCATCGACCGGGCGGCCCAGTTCTTGGGTGAGTTCCGCGGCCCGCTCGGCCAATTCGCTCGGGAGGTGGTAGAGACTCGGATCCTGTTGGCCGATGACGTCGGACGCCTCATAGCCCAGAAGAAGTTCAGCCCCGCGATTGAAGAGGGTGATGGTTCCTTCCACGTCCATGGAGATGAGCGCGAAGTCTTTCACGGCCGAGAGCGTGTCCCGGAAACGGACGGCCTCTTCTTGGAAGGCGCGGGTTCGTTCTCGCTCCGCTTCGATGTTCTGGAAGGTGCCGCAGAACTTGGTCACGATGCCGTTTTCCACGATCGGTTCGCCCATGGCCCGGACCCAGATTTCGCGACCCTTGGCGGTCACCAGTTCCAAGTCGGCGTTCCAAGCCCGGCGCTCTCCGATGCCCCGTTCGACGAGTTTCTGGATGGTTTCGCGGCTTTTTCCTTTTTTGTAAAAGAGGATCCCTTTCTCGATGGTGGGCTCAAAATCGGGCCCCACTTCGTGGATTTCTCGGACGACGTCCGACCAGTAGACCTCCCCCGAGATCAAATCGCATTCCCAGCCCCCAATCCCCGCCAGGCGGGTGGTTTTTTCGAGCAAGCGTTGCAGGCGTTCGACATCGGCCTCGGCCGTGGACGAGGAGGTCGGAGTCGACTGGAGAGAACCTTTCGGCATAGGGGCTGGAGTGGAAGCGAGGCGAGGGGTCAGCTTGACCCCGCCTATACTATTGAAATTATAGCAAACTTAGCTAATAAAAGGCAAGGCCTTCCCGAGGGCCCCTTTACGGGCTTGGGTCCCAGCGGTAGCCGATCCCCCGGATCGTTTGGAGGGCTTGGGAGGCCGAGCCCAGCTTGGCCCGCAGGGTTCGCACGGCTCGGTCCACGCTCCGCTCGGTCACGAAGAGCCCCGGCCCCCAGACTTCCCGAAGAAGTTGCGCCCGGGTAAAGGCTCGTTCGGGGTGCTGCACGAGGTGAGCGAGGAGGCCGAATTCTTTGGGGGTGAGGACGAGGTCGCTTCCGTGGAGGGTGCGGGCCGTGAGGTCCAGTTCGAGCTGGGAGCCGAGGGGAATACGGGTCCGCGCGGAGGGCGCTTGGCGTAGGAGCCGCCGCACTCGGGCCAGCAGCTCGGCCAGGGCAAAGGGCTTGATGAGGTAGTCATCCGCCCCCAGGTCGAGCCCGCGCACGACGTCTTCGGTCTGGCCGCGGGCGGTCAGCATGAGGAGCGGCACTTGGATGTCTTCCTGGCGCAGGTGGCGGCAAATTTGGTAGCCGTTGACTCCTGGGAGCATGATGTCGAGGAGGATGAGGTCGGCTTTCCAAGCGAGAGCCAGTTCCAGCCCGTGCTCACCGTCCGAGGCGACCCGGACTTCCCATCCGGCGGCCCGCAGATTGTCCTCCAGCCCCCGGCGGAGGCTGGCGTCGTCCTCGATGAGTAGGATCCGGGAACTCATGGGAGGGGGAGTTCGGGGAGCTGAACGCGAAAGCGCGATCCTTGGCCCCGTGCGCTGGCCACTTCCACGTGGCCGCCGTGGGCCTTGGCTAGCTCGGCTACGATGGTGAGGCCGAGCCCGAGGCCATCCACTTGACGGTCGAGGCCGGTCTCAGCTCGCCAGAATTTGCGAAAGACGCGGCGTTGTTCTTGGGGATCGAGACCGGGGCCGCGGTCCTCGACCTCGATCTGAACGAGGTGGACCTGACGCGAGGCTCGGAGCGCGAGCCATTTTTCCCCGGGACTGTATTTCCAAGCATTCTCGATCAGGTTGCTGAGGATGGAGCGGGTGGCGTGGGGGTCCAGGTGGACGGGGAAGGGGTCGGGCAGGGCCAGGTTCACTTCATCGAAGGCGGCCGTGCGTTGGGCGAGGAGTTCTTCCATCAAGGCTCGAAGGCAGAAGGTTTCCCGCTCGATCGCGAGGATCCCTCGGTCCAAACGCGAGAAGGTCAGGAATTGTTCGGCGAGGGCCGCCAAGCGTTGGTTCGCTTGCACGGCCAGCTGGAGGTATTCCTTGGGCTGGGCTGGCTGCGAGAGCGGGCTTTCGGCGAGGGTTTCCAAGAGAACGCGTTGTCCGGCGAGGGGAGTGCGGAGTTCGTGGGCCACGGAGGTGGCGAGGTCGGTCCGCAAGCGAGCCAGGTTTCGATCTTGCCAGCCTGACCAGAGCGCTCCCAGGACGGCCAGGGCAAAGAGCAGGCCACTGCCGAGGCCAATCCAGCGGACCGGCGTGGCGCCTTCGAGAGGGAGGGTGGCGTCGAGAGGCTCGGGGACGAGCGAGGCCCGCAGGGGGCTGTCCCAGCGGGTGAAGCGCTGTCCTTCGGGACCGAGCCGGACGGTGACGCCCGTTTCCAGAAAGCGGCGTTCGAGCTCTTCCTCATCCCAGCAGAGGGTGAGTTCGCCTGCCTCTAGGAGCAGGCTGGCCTCGGGTGGGGTTCCCGCGGCCCGCAGGCCTTCCATGCGGGCGAGCTTTTCCAGCAGAGGATCGCTCGCTACAGCCAGATAGAGGGTGAGGGCGCGGTGTCGGAAGGAGGCTTTCATGGGGGGGCCGGTCTGACCCAACAAGCGCGGGCGCAGGAGCTGGCGGACTTCGCTTTCGGCCAGGCGGGGCAAGAGGGCTGAGGTCACGAAGTCCCGCCCTTCCTCATCGCTCCCCCAGGTGAGGGAGGGCAGGTCCCCAGGAGTGGGGGTGAAGGGGGGGTCGGGATAGAGCACGGCGCTGACCCGCCTTTTTTCCATGAGCTGGGCGGCCAGCTGGGTGGTGGGACGAGGCGCGAGGTGGGCGAGCGCTTCCTGGGAATCGCGTTCCAGGCCTTCGGCGACGGTGCCCAGCGCGCGTTGGAAGCGCTCTTGGCGGTTTTCGGCGAGGCGGGCGGCCACGAGTTCTCTTTCGTTTTTCAAGCTCCGGTCGAGAATCCACCACCACGCGCCCAGGGCCAGTCCGAGGACCAGCAGCACCCAGAGCCGTGCCATCCACGGAGGGGCCGACCAGGGGCGGTGCCGGAAAGCCATCATGGCTGGCCGATTTGCAGGTGGGTGAAGACTTCCCCGGCCAGGGCTTCCACGGAGGCCCGCGCCTCTGGCTGGCAATCAAACCAGAGGACGGTGGTGAGCGTGTCCCCATGCGCGGCCAGTAGGATGCGCTGGCCGGAGAGTTCTCCTTTGGTGTAGGAGAGGACGAGGAGGTGGGCCTCGCGCCCTTCGGCTTTCAGGATTTTGCGGGAGCCCGGCAGTTCTTCTCCCTCGTCAAAGTTTTGGCTGTAGTTTTCGACCAGGGTGTCGAGGAGAATTTCTTCGGAGGTGCGGAGCTTGGCGAAGAAGTTTTCAGTCGGCTGCACCTCGATGAGGCCTTCCTGGAAACGAAAGGAACCGTCTAGGAGTCTCGTGCGGTAGATCTTGGGTCGATCCGCCAGGAGATAGGAGAAGAGACCCGCGGGCAAGCGGAGCCGGAGAGGCAGTTTTTCTGCTTGGAGGTGGGAGGGGCGCTCGGGTGACCATTGGGGGTCCTGGGAGTGGAGGAGGATTTTGGCGACCCCAATTTGAATTTGCGTGATTCGCTGGGGGCCTTGGCGTTCGATCCAGAAGGTCTGCTGGAGATTGGTTTCATACTTGGTCGATTCGATGGCCCCCAGCCCGGTCTCGATGCGCTCGTGGGCCACGGCTTCGATGACAAAGTCGAAGGGGAGGCCGCCCGTCAAGAGCGAGGCATTCAGGCGGAGGCTGACTTCGGTGCCGATGGCTTTTGGCAAGAGCCGGAGGAGCTGGACGGCCTGGTCGTTATCGTAGAAAGGCGCGGCCTGCCAACTGTCCCCCTCGGCCGGACCCTCGACCAGGATCTCTTGGCTCTGGCTGGGGTAGGTTTTCCATTGCCCGGAGGGCTCCACTTCCAGAGAGAGCTGGCCGAAGGTGGAGGACCAGCATTCTCCGTGGAGGGGGCGGAACCCGTCTTGGAGGAATTCGATCCGACTGAGGGCACCCGGGCCGCTCCCGCGCACCATCCAGCTCGTCCAGGTGGGCTGCCCCTCTTCTTCGGAGGAGGTGAGGGCGGAAGTCATCCAGCCGAGGCGCTCCCCATTGGGCACGGTGATTTCGTAGTGCAGAAATTCTTGTCCGCCCCAGGGCACGGGGCCAAAAGCCGAGTCGGGGGGGAGGAGGGCCAGGGCTTTCTGACGCCAGCGATTTTCCGGCGGCCAGCCCTGGCGAAGGGCCTCGACCTGGGCTTCAGCCTGGGCGGTTTGACCGAGCCGGAGGTAGCAGTCTGTGAGATGATAGCGGGCTTCGGCGGTCAGTTTGCGGGACTCTTGGCCTTCTGCGAGCACCGCTTGGAAGGCTTCGATGGCCTCGGGGAGGCCCTCGGTTCGTTCCATCAATTCCACGCCCCGTTCGAGGCGGGAGGTGAGGGTTTCGGCGCGGAGGGAGCCGAGCAAGAGAGCGCTCAGTAGCAAGAGAGGAGGAAGGGTGATCAGTTTCATAGGGAGCCCACTCTAGGAGAGAATTGTGACCATTCGGTGACCAAGGCGAGACCTTTTGGTGACGGGGGCACGAAAAAAGCCGTTCCCTTTTCAAGGAACGGCTTTTCCGAACGAAACGATGGGAAGCGTTTAGAAGGTGTAGCTGATGTCAAAGGTCAAACGATCAGCTGTGATGTTGTCTTCCTCATCCGTGAGCGGAATCTCATAGGCGATCCCGGCCACGATGTTGTCTGTTAGGCGACTCTGCACGCCGAAGCCGATCGTGGCGTAGAGTTCGGAGTTGGAGGCTCCGAAGTTCAAGAGATCCGCCCCTTCGGAGGGCGCGACGGCCGGGACGGCCCCGCCCACTTGAGTGTCAAATCGAGTGCCTCCATCTCCTTCGCTCAGGACGGTGAAGACGTTGGCCTCCACGAAGGGCATGAACCAACGATTGAAGCCGTAGCTGATCTGGCCACTGGCGAAGCCTTGGGTCGAGAAGCTGTCGTCTAGCGGCAGTTGCAAGCCGAGTGCCCCTCCGAATTGCCAGTCTCCGTAAAGCTTGAGCGCTTGGGTGGTGAGGATGAGATTGCCGTCCCCCTCTCCTTGGAAGACTTCCTCGCTCCCGATGGGCACTTCGTAGGCAGCGGTCACGCTCCAGACAAATTCGTCTTCGGGGTCGTAGAGGAAGGCGTATTTCAAGCCGGCCCCGACGTTGGCAAAGCCTTCGTCAGGGGTGAAGGTGGAGTCGGGACTGAAGTCGACAAAGCCATCCTTGAGGGCCACGAGTGAGAGCCGTTCGTTGAAGGCATACTCAAACTGGAGGGCGTAGAGCTGGAGGTCTCCGCCGAAGGGCACGCGCGCCCCATTGGCCAGGGTGAGCTGGTCGGGGAACTGGTGGTTCATGAAGATGAAGTGCAGCTTGGTGGTCGGCAGCGCCAGGTCGAAAAGGGTGGGGTTGGTGACCGGCCGCCGGGCGTCGGCGAAGGGTTCCTCGTCCGAGACGGGGGGCGCGTCCGGCACGATCATGGTTTTGGGACCGGCCCAGGCGGAGAAGCCCAAGGCGAGGAAGAGAGCGAGGGTGGTGGGTTGCTTCATAGAATAGATGGTGTTTTCTACGCATTCTAATGCGCGAAATACAATACGTGCATTAGAATGCATGGTTTCATAAATCACGTTTTGGCCGCCTCTTTTTTTGCTTTTTTCGACGGCGAGCCTGGTTGCCTTCCTTTTTGGGGAGCTAGGGGTCTGGCCATTCTCCCAGCCAATTCTCCAGCTTGGCATGATACCAACCTCCAGAATTCACTGGAAGAATGGAGGGAAGGTGTTGTGGGGAAGAGGCGCTGAAGCGCGGGGAAGGAAGAGCCGGTGTCTTTCGGAGCCAGCCCAGCGTTGCTCCTCGGTTACGGTGCCTGCACCGCGCCCTCGTCGCGCCTTGGCCTGGCCCGAAATCCACTCGGCCATTCTACCAGCCAATTCTGCAGCTTGGTATCAGGATCAGTCGGCGGCTACCAGGCGAAAGATTTGGTCGGGATTGTTGATGGCCAGGTAGACGGCGCCATCCGGGCCGACTTCCACTGCGCGTACCCGCCCGATGCCTTTGAGGAGGACTTCTTCTTCGATGAGCTGCCCGGCGGGGTCCAAGCGGAGGCGTCGGACGCTTTCATCCCGGAGCGCGCCCGCCAGGAAGTCGTTTTGCCACCGGGGAAAGGCCTTCCCTTGGTAGAAGGCCCCGCCGCACACGGCGATGGAGGGGGTCCAGTAGGTGACGGGCTGCTCCATTCCTTCCTTGGCGGTCAGGCTGGTGAAGGGGGTGCCGTCGTAGTTCATGCCGTGGGAGATGATCGGCCAGCCGTAGTTGGCTCCTTTTTTGACGAGGTTGAATTCGTCTCCGCCGCGCGGGCCATGCTCGGTGAGGTAGAGGAGGCCGTTCTCGGGGTGGGCGTCCATGGCCTGAGGGTTGCGGTGGCCGTAGCTCCAGATTTCGGGGAGGGCGTGGCCTTGGTCGATGAAAGGATTGTCCGAGGGGACGCGCCCATCGTCGTGCAGGCGCAAGACCTTGCCATAAGGGACGGCCAGGTCTTGGACTTGTTCCAGGGTGCCGCGCTCTCCCACCACCACGAAGAGGTAGCCCCGCTGAAAGACGAGCCGCGTTCCAAAGTGGGCTCCGCTCGGGAGGTGGTGTTCCTTGGCCGCTCGGTAGATCCATTCTTGGTCGACCCAGGTGTTTCCTTCCAGGCGACCACGAACGACGGCCGTCATGGAGAAGGGTTTGCCTTTGGGGCGGTCGCCTTGTCGCCAGCCATCCGAGAAGGCGAGGTAGATCCAGCCATTTTCTGAGTAGTTTGGATGCACGCCGACCGCCAGCATGCCGCCCTGGCCTTTCTGAATGACGGGCGGGGTGCCCCGCACGGGCGCGCCGATCCGGCCATCGGCCTCAATGAGGCGGACGGTGCCGGGGCGTTCGGTCACGATCAAGCGACCGCCTGGCAGGAAGTCGATGCCCCAGGGGTGATCCAAGAGGTCCGCTTCGACCACGGCTTCCAGCCGGTAGGCGTGCTTTTGAGTGGCCACGACCTGCTCCTGAACCGGCTGGGGATGGAGGGCTTCCTTTTCGGCGAAGGCGCTTTCCCGCTCGCGGATGAGGATGACGAGGCTGCGCAGCATTTCGTCATCGATGATGGATTCCGACCAAGGGGCCATCCCAAGTTCGGGAAAGCCTTCCCGAATGCTTCGGGCGATCTCAGCATCGCTGCCGCCATGCTTCCAGACGCCATCGACCAGGGAGCCGCCCAGGCCTTCATTCAGCTCGTTTCCGTGGCAGGCGGCGCAGTAGGAGAGGTAGACTTCGGTGTAGACCTTGCCCGGTTTGCGCTGGGCGGAGGCGAGGGGCACCGAGAGGGCGAGGGACGCCAAGAGCGCCAGGAGTCGGGGGGGCATGCGGGAGTTTACGTCAACCGAGGCGCTCGCCCATCACGAAATTGGCGGCGGTTTGCGATCACATGCGAAAGGTTTGCGAAGAGGCGAAGCCGGATTCTTCGGTTTCTTGAGGGTGCGCGCGCAGCTGTTTGAGGTGGAGTCCGAAGGCCCGCATGACCAAGAGGTGGAGGAGGGCTTGGGTGTATTGGTAGATCCACCAGGGGAGTCGGGGCGGGAATTCGTGGATGGCGGCCATGACGGAGCGGCCTTCTTCCACCAAGCGGAATTCGAAGCGGCCGGGTGGCTCCACTTCATTGCGGCAGAGGAGGCCGCCTCGGATGTAGAAGACGCGTCGCCGCTGGAGGTGGCGAGTCAGTTCGGAGGGATGGAGTTCCAGGAGGACGAGGCGGGGCCAGCGGAGACGGAAGATGAGGGAGCCATCCTCCAGCCGATCGACTACGATGACGGTGCCAGAGCTGCGGGTGAGCCATTGGCCGTAGCAGGTGGCCACTTGGAGGGCGTCCCAGCCAGCCGGGAGGGGCATGCGCTGGACGGAGCGGACGCGGCGGGCTTGGCGGAGGCGACGTCGATTTTTCCGACGCTGGCTCCGCTGGGGGTAGCCATCGGGTCGGCCCTCTTCATCGACGGAGTCGCGCACCGATTGCTCGAAGGGGATGGCCTGGCTGGCGATGGTTTTTCGCAAAAGATTGTCCTGCGCGACGAGACTGTGGCGGAGGCTGGCCAGGAGGGGATTGACGAGGCGGGGGGTGGTCTGGCTGATGAGGGCGACCCAGAGGCGGGAGAGACCGATGCAGTTAGCGGGGAAGTTGAGGGTCCGGGGTTGGTGGCCGAGGACCTTGGCGGTGCGCAGGATCATTTCCCGGTAGCTCATGGGCTCGTGGCTGGCCAGGTCCCAGGTGCCGCCCCGAAAGCGGGGCTCGTGCAAGCAGAGGTCGATGGCACGAGCCACATCCCGCACGTCGGAGGATTGGGTGGTTTCGCGGGTCCATTTTGGGAGGATCATGACGGGGAGGCGGCGGACGAGCTGGATCAGCAAGCGGGTGGAGGACCCGCCGCGGCCATAGATGAGTCCGGAGCGGAGCACGGTCACTTCGAGCGAGCGACTCCGCAGGACCGTCTCCACTTCCCGCCGGCTTCGCAGGTGTTCGGACAGATCGTCTTCTCCTTTGGGAATGAGCCCGCCCAGGTAAAGGAGGTGTTCCAAGCCGGCCTCTTCGGCCGCGCGCACGAAGTTGTCCGCTAAGAGGAGATCGAGGTCGGCGAAGCTGCCTTGGACCAGGCGGGAACTCGGCAGCATGGAGTGCACGAGGTAGATCCCGACCTTGGCCCCGGTCAGGGCACGGGTCAGGCTGGGGAGCGAGAAGAGATCAGCCTGCCGCCATTGGACGCCGTCTTCGTCTGAGACCCGTTCGGAACGCGAGAGGGCGATCCATTCGCTCCCGGGAGGGCGGTTTTGCAGCAACCATGATCCGACGAAGCCGGTCGCCCCGGTCAAGGCGATGGGGGCGGAGGCAGGCATTTAGGATTGACCGGTGAGAAATTTCCAGAGGGTCAGGCCGAGGCGGTAGCGACCTTTTTTGGCTTTCAGGATGGCCAGGGTGCGGTTGGCACAAAGAACCCGGATCGGGGGCAGGGCGGGGAGGGAGGGGCCGGCGCCGGAGGAGACTCCCGTGGGAAGATGTTTCGCGAAGGTGCGACTGGATCGCCAGCCTTGCAGAAGGGTTTTGAACCCCGGGAAGCGGACGACCAACTCTTCGTCCGCTCCCGAGATTTCGAAGGAGTGAGACCCGTCATCGATGCGGAGCGATCCCCGCACGAGAAAGGGACTCTTTCCCGGCTCAGGCGGGGACGCCATCGCGGGTGCGGATTTTAAGGATGCCGTTCACTTTCCAAAGGGCGCTCGGGGTGTCCGGGCCAACTTTGCTAGGGACGGAGACTTCGAAGTTTTCAAAGTCGTAGACAATTTCCGCATTGCGCTCATTGAGCTTTTCGAAGAGCCCGATTGCTAGTTCGGGCCAGGTGGTGGTTGCTTCAGCCATGATAGGTATTGGTTTCGGTTTGCGGCTCTCGGAGAGCGAGGGACGCCTGATAACGAAACGCTAAGGAACGGGCTTTGGACTCTTCGGGCGCGTTTCAGGGCCAGCGGCGGCCGCTTCCAGGCAAGCCGCTTTCCGTCACTCGCCCGCGAGGGCGGCTACGATTTGACGGACGTTGTGCTGGATGAGTTGGTGGTAGGAAATGGGGTTTCCCTGGACGTCGCCCGTGGCATCCGCCAACAAGACGCCGCCGATTTTGATGCCGGTTTCCTGCGAGATGGCTTGGAGCATTTTGTCGTTGCTGCTGGCTTCTGGGAAGAGCGCTGCCACGCCATCGGCCTGCAATTGCCCGATCAAGGTGGTGAGTTCCTTGGCGGAGGGCTCGTGGTCTTGAGTCAGGCCGCGCACGGGGATGGCTTGGAAGTCGTAGGCCGCGCAGAAGTAGGCGAAGGCGGCGTGGGCCGTGGGGAGCTGGCGTTGCCCCGGGGGCACGGCGAAGAGCTGAAGAGCAGCCCAATTTTCCAATTCCTCCAGAGACGCCTGGTGCGCTTGGCTGCGAGCGGCGAAGCCGGGGGCCTCTTCGGGAGCGAGGGCGGCCAGCTCTTTTTCCACTACCCGCGTGGCGCGCCGCATGAGACTGATGTCGTGCCACCAGTGGGGGTCTTCCACTTCGTCCCCGTGGTCGTGTCCGGCGTGGCCGTGATCGTGTTCGGGATGATCGCAACCACCGAACTGGAGCGAGGGCAAGCTAGCGCCGATTTCCACCAGCTTTTGTCCGGCGGTGAGATTGTCTCGCAGGCTATCGAGATAGGGTTCGAGCCCTTTTCCTGAGGCCAGGATGAGGGCGACCTCCTGGAGCTGGCGGAGATGGGCGGGGCTGGGCTCGAAACTGTGGAGATCCGCGCCCGGGCCGACTAGGTCGATGACCTCGACCTGATCTCCTCCTACGGTCCGCGCCAGTTCCCCCAGGAGAGGGTGAAGGGTGGCGACCCGCAGTTCCGCAAAGGCGCTCAGCGGGAGCAAGGCGAGGAGAAGGAGCGGTTTCATGCTGGGGGAGAAGCGTCGTCAGGAGTGCTTTTATCGCAAGAGTTTCGCGTCAAAAAAAGTGGGATCAAAGACGGCTCGCGATTCCCACCCCTATGAGCGCCATGACGATCCCAAGGGCCAAGCTCACGACCAAGGCGATGCCAAGAAAGCGCCAGAAGCGGCGCTGCTTTTCGAGGACGGCTTCGAAGTCTCGGGCCGTCCCGGAGCTAAGAGCCTTGCCGATGGCCTGGGCGCAGCGGAGGAGTAGGAGGGCGGGATAGAGATAGCAGGCGGCGATGGCGATTTGCACCAGCGCCGTCAACGCGAAGGCTCCCGCGCCAGTGCTTATGAGCGAGAACAAGGTGCCCAAGCCGGTCAGCACGGTCAGCCCCCCCGCGATCAAACCGAGAATCCCAAAGAGGCGCATCCAGGGTCGGGTCCCTTTGAGTTCATCGAGCATGACTTGGGTGATTTTCTCTCCCTCACCCAAACTGTCCCGCCCGAACAAATTCGAGGCCGGGGCCTGATAAAGATTGTCTTCCATCGAGGGGTCCGGTATACCGAATTCGCTGGGAAATGGCAAGTTTATGAATGGTCCGTCCTCTCTGCATGATCGCCTCGATACCCAGCAGCAAGTGGAGCTAGGGGAGGGATTGGAGATCAGTTTGCGGATGGCCGGGCCGCTCCCCCGGATGCTGGCTTGGCTGATCGATCTCTCCATCAAGATCGGGGTCTACCTCTTGCTGGCGATCGTCCTTGGTTTCACGGCGCGTTTCCTGGATGCGGGAGTGGTCCAAGGGCTTTTTCTTCTCTCTTTCTTTCTCTTGTGGTGGTTTTATGCCGTCTGGTTCGAGTCGGGGAAGAAGGGGGCGACTCCTGGCAAGCGGGCCATGAAGCTGCGAGTGACTCGTCTGTCCGGGGCCCCCATTTCCTGGAGCGAGTCCCTCATTCGCAACTTTCTGCGCTTCGTCGATTTCTTACCCTTTTGCTACGGCTTCGGCCTCGTTTCCAGCCTGCTGACCAAGCGCTTCCAACGCCTGGGCGACCTCGCGGCGGGCACGGTGGTGGTCTATGAGGAGAGTCTTCCCGCCGCCACTCTGGCCAAGCAGCATGCCGTCCCGCCGCAGCGACCCAAGCTGGCGCTGACGGCGGAGGAGCAACTGGCGCTGACGGAGTATCTCGAACGCGCTCCCAAGTGGTCGGACGAGCGGAAGATCGAGCTGGCAAATCACGCCCGCGGATTGACCGGCGCCACGGGTCCGGAGGGGGTCCGCCAAGTGCTGAGCACAGCCACCTGGATTCGGGAGGGGGCGTCATGATGCGGCGGCGCGATTTCGAGGAGCGAGGGGAGCCGCGCTGGAGAGCGCTCGAGCAGGGACTGGCTGACTTGGAGAAAGGGGAGTTGCCCGCCAGCGAGGCCGGAGCACTTCCCCGGCTCTTTCGGCAAGTCTGCGCCGACCTGGCCATGGCGCGCCACCGCATGTATGGCGTCCGGCTCGGCCAGCGTTTGAACGACGCCGTGATGAAGAGCTTCCGCCTGCTTTACCGCAGCTCGGGCAGGTCGGTTCTGGGATTTCTTCGCTTTCTGGCGATCGGCTTTCCCCGGCAAGTTCGGCAGGAAGCGCGCCTCTTTTGGTTCTGCTCGGCGCTTTTCTGGGGGCCGTTTTTGCTGCTGGCCTTTTCTCCTTCCTGGGACCTTTCCTGGATTTATGCCCTGCTCGGCCCCTCTGGCATGACCAGTCTGGAAAGCAGTTTCGGGGAAGGGGCAGATAGGGTGGCGTCCTTGCGGGAGGAGTTTGGGAGTGATTTCATGATGTTCGCTTTTTATGTTTGGAACAATGTCAGCATCGATTTCCGGGTTTTTGCGGGCGGCATTTTGGCCGGCTTGGGGACGGTCTTTTTCACGGTCTACAATGGGCTCTATCTGGGAGCGGCCACTGGCTACGTCCACGCGGCCTGCGATCCCGAGCTGTTTTACAGTTTCGTGGCCGGGCATTCCTCTGTGGAGTTGATCGGCCTGGTCATCGCGGCCATGGCGGGCTTGCGCCTGGGCCTGGGCTTTCTCAACCCGGGCACGCAATCGCGCGGGACGGCCATCGTGCTGGCAGCGCGGCAAGCGATCAAGCTCTTGGGAGGGGCGGCGGCCCTGACGCTGTTGGCGGCTGTCATCGAGGGTTTTTGGTCGGCCCAGCCTTTTCCGCCTCTGACCAAGTATGCCTTTGGCCTGGGCCTCTGGATTTTGCTGGCGGTCTATCTGCTCTTGGCGGGAAGGGGGGCGGGGCGTGAAGCTTGAGACGGTCCAGGCGGTCTTGCGACCGCGGAGCGGCTGGGAAGCCATCGATCTGGGCGTGGCGCTGGCGCGGCAGCATTACGGGCGGATTTTGTCATGCTGGGTGGTGACGGTTTTGCCCCTGTGGCTCCTGGTGAGCGCGCTCCTGTGGAAGCACCCGGCCTGGGCCTGGGTGGCGGTCTGGTGGCTGAAGCCGCTCGCTGACAAGGTGCCGCTTTTTTACCTGAGCCGAGCCCTTTTTGGGGAGCGCCCGACGGTCTGGGAGACGCTCCGAGCGTGGCCCAAGCTGCTCTGGCAAGAGGCGGGTTGGCTGCTGACGTGGCGTCGCTTTTCCCCAGCGCGTTCGGCCAACCTGCCTCTGGTGCAATTGGAAGGGCTTAGGGGGAAGACCTACCGCAGTCGCGCCCAGCTGCTTTCGCGCGAGAGCGGAGGCTGTGCCTTTTGGTCGATCAAGCTGTTTTTAGTGGCAGAGAGCATCCTGCTTTTTTCGTTGATCGCCTTGGTCCTTTTGTTCGTCCCGCAGGGCGAGTTCCAAGAGCTGCGGGCTTGGTGGGAGACGTTTTGGGCGGATTTAGTCGGGGGGGAGTTCGCGTCCTTTTCCGGGGGAATCGATTGGATGATGAATGCCTTTTCGTTTCTGACTTTCGCACTCATCGCTCCCTTTTATGTCGGGGCGGGATTTGGGCTCTATTTGAATGCACGGACTCAGCTGGAGGGTTGGGACATCGAGCTGACGTTTCGTCGCTTGCAGGAGCGACTGGAACGCCAGCGGGGAGCGAGCCCGGCGGTCACGGCCGCGCTTCTGGTGCTGGCCTGCGGCTTGGCTTGGCAGGAGGGGTCGGCCAGTCCGGATCCGGAAACGACGGTGGCCGAGGTGCTGGCCCGCGAGGAGTTTGAGTGGCGGACCAAGGAGACCACCCGCAGGCAGTGGGTGCCCGATCTTGAGGGAGCGGGTGGCGACGAGCGCTCCCCGGTCAACTGGAGTGGGGAAGTCTGGAAGGCGCTGGGATGGGTCATCGTGGGGGCGGTCCTGCTGGCTCTGGTGGTCTATTTGGCAAAGCAGAATGGCAGGCGAGGGCCGGCCGGAGCGGAGCCAGCCAAGCGGGCCAAGCCGAGCACGGTGGTGGGCTTGGAGGTGGCCCCGGAGTCGCTCCCCCAAGACATCCCAGCGCGGGCGCGGGAGCTGTGGGCGGCGGGTCAGAGGCGAGAGGCGGTGGCGCTGCTTTATCGCGGGGCGCTCTCTTGGTTTGTGCATGAGGAGGCCCTCGAGATCGAGGAGAGCGCTACCGAACGCGATTGCCTCCGGCAGGCCCGTTCGACGCCCGAGGCAGAGTACTTCGAGCGGCTGACCCGCCACCGCTTGGAGGTGGCCTACGATCACGCGGAGCTGGCGGCAGAAGACTTGGAAACCCTTTGCCATCAATGGCCTTTTCGGAAATGAGGGTTTCGAGTTGGCTGCGGGTGGTGGGGGTGGGGTTGGCCCTGGAGGCGCTGGCCGGGTGTGGAAAGGGACGTTGGGAAGAAGTCACCGAGACGAAGGAGCTGGGCTACCGGGGGCGGGCCCGCGTCGATCCCTACTTCGCGGCCGAGTCCTTCCTTCGCGAGATGGGGATCCCACAAGCGCGCAGTCTTTCCGGCTTGAACCGTTTTCCAGAGACGAACGAGGCGCTGCTGGTCAATTTGCGGGCGGTTCCTGGGGAGGGGATGGCGCGGCGACTGCAGGAGTGGGTGCAAGAGGGAGGGCACCTCCTCTGCGCGACTTCCGAGACGGCCTTCGAGGGTTTCTCGTTCTTTGAAAGCGCGACCGATTCTTCTCGGGAGGTGGAGAATCGGCTGCTCGATTTGTTCGGCGTGGCGAGGGCCGAGGAGGTGCCGGAGAGCTTGGAGGAAGAGGAGCCAGTCGTCCGCTGGGGGCGGGATGAGTATGCGGTGAAGGGTTTTTCAGGGAGTGGTTTGCTGGCCCCGGGGAGCCAAGAGTCTTCCGCCGTGGTGACGTTTCCCTATGGATCCGGTCGGTTCACGGCGCTGAGCGATGGGGCGGTGTTTCACAATCGACGCTTGGGCGAGGCCGAGCACGCCCGTCTTCTCTGGGATCTGGTGAGCCAAGAGTCGGTGGCGGGGCTGGCCCTGATTTACGGCGGACCGTCTTTTTGGCAGCTTCTTTGGGAGCGCGGCTGGGCGGCTCTTTGGGCCCTGGGGGCGTGGATCGTTTTTTGGCTGTGGCGTAATCTCAGTCGAGCCGATCCGGTGCTCGATCCGGAGCTTTTTGAGACGCGAGAGCTACGAGACCACATTCGCATGGTGGGGAGGTTTCTCTGGCGAGAGAAGGCCGCTGGGGTGCTTTTGGGGCCGCTGCAAGCGCAGCTTCGGCGTCGCCTTCCAGGCCAGCGCTTGCTGGGAAGCTCCTCCCAGGTGAGTGAGGCCCAGTGGGCGGAGCTGACCAGGCGTACGGGCTTGCCGCGCCCCCGTTTGCAAGAGTTGTTTCACGAGATTCCCGAGACCGAGGGAGCGGAATGGACGCAGTTCGTGCGCGACTTGCAGCTCCTTGATGAGAGACTTCCAGCCAATTGAACCATGACCGAACCACCTGAACTCCCGCCCTTGCCCCCTTCGCAAGATGTCCCCTGCGACCCCGTTCCTCCAGGCCTCCAAGAAAGCGCCCACCTGATGGCCCGCATTCGCGAGCAGGTCGGAAAGGTTTTTCTCGGGCAGGAGCAGGTTTTGGAGCAGATTCTGGGGGCCTTTCTGGCGGGGGGGCATGTCCTTTTGGAAGGCAATCCCGGGCTGGGGAAGACCCACTTGGTGCTGAGTCTGGCGCGGACCTTTGGAGGTGAGTTTCGTCGCATCCAGTTCACGCCCGATCTCATGCCCTCGGATGTGACCGGTCACACGCTTTACGACATGGCGGCCCAGCAGTTTCGGGTGCGCCGGGGGCCGGTTTTCTGCAATCTGCTCTTGGCCGATGAGATCAATCGGGCGCCGGCCAAGACGCAGGCGGCGCTTTTGGAGGTGATGCAGGAGCGGCAGATCACGATCGATGGCGAGACCTTTGCGCTGGAGCCCCCCTTCATGACTTTGGCGACCCAGAATCCCATCGAGCAAGAAGGGACCTACCCCCTGCCGGAGGCGCAGTTGGACCGCTTTCTCATGAAGATTCTCATTGGCTACCCGCGGCCAGAGATCGAGGAGGCCATTGTGACTCGGGTCACGGGGAGTGGGGGCGAGTCGGTCGATCCCCTGCAAGAGATCGAGAAGGTGTGCTCGCCCGAGGAGATCAATCAGGCCCGGGCCAATCTGGCGCTCGTCAAGATCGTGCCCGAGGTGGTGGCCTACGCCGTGGCCATCGTGCGAGCCACGCGCGAGGCCAACGGGATCAGTTTGGGAGCGGGGCCACGCGGGGCCATCAGTCTGGTCTCCATCGCCAAGGCGAACGCCCTCTTGGCCGGCCGCGGCTATGTCATTCCCGATGACATCAAGATGGCTACCAGGCCGGTCCTGCGGCATCGCCTGGCGCTCGCGCCGGAGGTCGCCATCAGCGGGCAGACCCTGGATGAGTCCATCGATGCCGTGGTAGAGACCATTCCCGCGCCCAGGAGTTGAGGGGCGCGCCGCGCTGTTTTTTTTCACGGCCCTACTATGCGTCCTTCCAATCGATTGCTCTTGGCGGCGGCGCTCTGGTTGGGGCTGGGCGTGGCAGCGGGTTTTTCTGAGCCGGCTACGGGGGTGTGGCGAGTGGGGGGCCTCGTTTTAGCTTTCGCTCTTTTGGTGGATGGCTTTTGGCTGCTCTCTTTGAGGAAACCGGTTTTCCGGCGGTTTCTTCCCGGAAGATTGGCGGTGGGGGTGCCGACGGAGGTCCGTGGCGAGCTGCGCAATCCGACGAGATGGCCCGGCCTTTTTCGCTTTTTTGACAGTGTGCCAGTCAAAAGCGAGAGCCCGGATTTGCCTTGGAGGGGACGGGTTCCCCCACGCGGTTTCGCTCGCTTTGCCTATGAGCTGCGGGTTCTCGAGAGAGGGCGACAGTCCTTCGAGCGGGCCTGGGTGCACCGTCTTTCTCCCTTGGGTCTCTGGGAGCGGAAATACCGCTTGGGCCAGGAAGAGAGCGCCAAGGTCTATCCCAACTATGAGCCGGTTGTCCGCTTCGCCCTTTTGAGCGTGGCCCATAAGGTGGAGCAGATGGGCATTGTGAAGAAGAATCTCCAAGGTCAGAGCAAGGATTTCCACCAGTTGCGGGAATACCAGGAGGGGGATGTGTTCTCTCAGATCGATTGGAAGGCGACCTCACGTCGCTTGCAGCTCATTAGTCGGGAGTATCGCGAGGAGCGGAATCAGACTCTCATTCTGATGCCAGATGGCGGACGGCGCATGCGGGCGCTCGATGGAGGCATCGCCCAATTCGATCACTGCCTGAACGCGATGTTGTTGCTATCCTATATCGCCTTGCGGCAAGGAGACCAGGTGGGCGTGCTTGGGTTTGGGGGCACGCGCCGGTGGTTGCCGCCGGTCAAAGGCCAGCACAGCATGAACCTTTTGCTGAATCATTTGTATGATTACGAGACCTCGCTCGAGCCGAGTGATTACTTCGAGGCGGTCGAGCGCCTCTTGGTCCACCAAAAGCGGCGCGCGCTCGTGATCCTGCTGACCAATCTACGAAGCGAGGACAGTGAAAATGTGGCCCGCAGCCTCGATCTGCTCCGCCAGAAGCACCTCGTGATTCTGGCAAGCTTGCGGGAGGAGAGCTTGGGGGCGCTCCGCCGAAAGCCCGTCCACGATCCGGCCACCGCCACCGATTACCTCGCCACCCACCAGTATCTAAGAGAGCGGCAAGAGGTCTTTCAGGATCTCCGGTCGCGCCACATTCATGTCTTGGACGAGGAGGCGACGCAGCTCCCGGTGGCGGTGGCCAATGCCTACCTGGAGATCAAGCGGGCGGGGGTGTTGTAATACCAACGTCCAGAATTCACTGGAAGAATGGAGGGGAGGTGTTGTGGGGAAGAGGCGCTGAAGCGCGGGGAAGGGAGAGCCGGAGTCTTTCGAGCCAGCCCTGCGTTGCTCCTCGGTTACGGTGCCTGCACCGCGCCCTCGTCGCGCCTT